>JBJOQI010000290.1:0-8857 GCA_046050045.1 Pseudomonadota bacterium
TGCCGACGGGTCGATCTTCCTGTTCGACTACGAGATGGTCGCCATGCCCGAGGGCTGGCGCATCAACGGCGTCTTCCCGGTCAGCGACAGCGGCGTCGGGGCCTGACCCTACCTTGCCGCAGGCGCCCCTGTCAGCAGGGCAGCGCGCGGCCCGGTGAACGGAATTTTAACACGACCCGGTAGGACCGCCCATTGGCGGCGCGGCTGGTCGCGCTGCGGCTGGTAGCGAGAGAGGTCCTGCCGATGAACAAGGCAATCACCGATGGTCTGATCCTGATGCCCGCGCCGTTTTCGGCCGGGCTTGCCGTCTGGTCGAGCGGCGACGGAACCCCGGGCTCGCCCACCTATCTCGGGGCGCCGAACGCGGCCTTCGTGCCGGGCGACCAGGACTTTGCCGGCTGCCTCGAGGTGGTCAAGCAGGCCACGACGACGCAGCTGCGCTACATGGGCCAGACCCCGATCCTGCCGGGCTGCTACCTGCGCATCCGCGCGCGGGTCAAGGCGATGAGCGGCAATCTTCCCGCCGTGCGGGTGGCGGCCTGGGCCGGCGGGGCGGGCAATCTGGCGGTGCCGGGCCAGCCCCTGACCGGCCCCGCAAAGACCCTGACAACCTATGGCCAGGTCGAGACCATCGAGGCGATCGTGGGCACCGGCCACCGCATCGGCGTCGACATGACCTGGGACACGACCGCGCTCTACGGCCATTTCGGCATCGACCTGACCGGGGCGAACGGCGGCGTGGTGCGCATCGACGACATCGAGATCGAGGATGTCACCTCGGTCTTTCACCGCAACATGATGGACTGGGTCGACGTGCGCGACTACGGCGCGCGCGGCGATGGCGTGACGAACGACGCGGTGGCCTTCGAGGCCGCAGATGCCGCGGCCTATGCCAGCGGGCGGGCGCTGATGGTCTCGGCCGGGACCTACTTCCTTGACGCCGACATCACCGTCGAATCCTCGGTCCGGATCGAGGGGCAGCTGGTCATGCCGGCGTCGCGGCGGCTGTCCCTGACGCGCAACTTCACCCTTGCCGCCTATGCCGACGCCTTCGGCGGCGAGGAGGAGGGGTTCAAGAAGGCGTTCCAGGCGCTGCTGAACTTTACCGACCACGATGCGCTCGATCTGGGCGGGCGGCGGATCGAGGTGACGGCCCCGCTCGACATGGCGGCCATCGTCGGCAACAAGCCCAGCTTCGCCACCCGCCGGGTGATCCGCAACGGGCAGTTCGACGTGGTGGCAGGCCCCGCCTGGACGCCCGCCACGGTGACCTCGCAGGCCAGCTATTCCACGGCGAACCCGACCCAGCTGACCGGCGTGGCGAACGCGGCCAACGTGCCGGTCGGCGCGCTGGTCACCGGGGCGGGCGTCGGGCGCGAGGTCTATGTGACGGCGGTGAACGTCGCGGGCGGCGCGCTGACGCTCAGCCAGCCGCTTTACGATGCTGCGGGAACCCAGGTCTACACCTTCACCCGCTTCCGCTATGCGCTGGACTTCTCGGGTTTTGCCCAGCTGGAACGGATGACGCTCGACGGCATCGACATCCAGTGCAACGGCATTGCGAGCGGGATCCTGCTGGCCCCGGCCGGGCGCACTTTCGCCCTGACCGACAGCTTCGTCACCCGCCCGAAGGACCGCGGCCTGACCTCGATCGGCTCCGGCTGCCAGGGCATGCTGGTCGACCGCTGCCAGTTCCTGTCCGACGAACAGTCGCTGCGGGCGCAGGACCGGGTGTCGATCGCGCTGAACGTCAACGCCAATGACGTGAAGCTGCGGGAAAACCGCATCGTCCGCTTCCGCCATTTCGCAGTGATGAATGGCAATGGGCACCTGATCGTCGGCAACCACTGGTTCCAGGGCGACGAGGAACTGGCCGGGGTGCGCCTCGGCGGGCTGGTGCTGACCCAGACCAACGTGCTGACGACCGTCACCGGCAATTACATCGACAACTGCTTCATCGAATGGACGAACGAGTACGAGGCCGACCCCGACTTTGCCAACCAGTTCGCCTTCGGCGGGCTGACCGTCACCGGCAACATCTTCCTGGCCAGCGATGTCGCGCCCTGGTTCCGCTTCCTCGTGGTCAAGCCCTATGGCACGGGGCATTTCCTGCAGGGGCTGAACGTCTCGGGCAATGTGTTCAAGGTCTTCGGCGGCAACATCGACCGGGTCGATGATGTCGACACCTCGATCGCCGGGCTCGACAAGGGGGCGGCGCGCAACGTCCGGTTCGAGCAGAACGCCTTCAACAACGTCACCCAGATCACCGCCAACCCGGTCTGGCTGACCGAGACGCGGGCGACGGCGGCCACGACCTGGACGGTCTCGGCGGCGGGCTGGCTGCCCTTCGACGGCTGGGCGCGGAATGTCGACAGCCTGGTGGCGGTCGGCATGATTACCGATGCCTCGGGCGGACGCCGGTCCGACATGCCCTATGTCGAGGTCGAGAGGGGGGCGAACAAGAAGGACGTGACGCTGAACTGGGCGCAGGCCTCGAAGGGCACGGCCCGGGTTCTGGTGCGGATGGACGATCCGAACTGACGGTCAGGCCGTCAGCCCCAGCGTGGTGACGATCTCGGCCCACAGCACGCTCTGTTCGACGGGTTTGGCAACGAACCCGTCGATCCCGATCCCGGCATAGTACTGGCGCCGTTCGCCCGTGGCATCGGCCGTCAGCGCGATCACCGGCACGGGCGAGGGTCCGGCGCGGATGGCGCGGAAGGTGTCCTCGCCGTCCATGCCGGGCATGTTCATGTCAAGCAGGACCAGATCGAAGGGTCGGGCCGATCCTCCGGCCTGTTCCAGCGCCGCGATCGCATCGGGCCCGCTGCCGGCCTCGGCGGCCCCGACGCCCAGCAGGCCGAGCATGTGGCGCACGACCAGACGGTTCGTGGCGACATCATCGACCACCAGCGCAGACAGCCTGCGCCGGGCCGCTACCGCCTCGGGCGAGGGCAGGGGCGGCAGCCAGTCGACCGGCAGCTCCAGCGTCAGCGCGCCCGCGCCGTCGTCCCCGGCCGCCGCCCGCCGCACCCGGCCCTGCAGGCTGGACAGAAGCCGGTCGGTCAGCTCCTCGGACAGGGCCTGGCGCGACCCGGTCTGCTGGCCCGCCCCGTCACCCGGCACCAGCGCCCGCGACGGCAGGACCAGCAGGCGCAGCAACGCGGGTGCGGGGCGGTCAAGGGCAAGCGTGGCGGGCACCGGCGCCTCGGTCGCGGGCCCGGACCGCGTCAGCAACCGCACGAGGCACTTGCGCAGAAGCGTGGCGTCGAAGGCCGCAAACTCCGGCAATCCGGGGTCAAGCCGCACCTCGGCGATGGTCACGACGCCCTGACCCGCCTCCAGTGCCTGTCGCAGGCGCTCGGCCTCGGCCGGAAGATGCACGCGCGCGGGCCGCGCCGTCATCCGGCCCTCTTCCGCCTCGGCCAGGTCCAGCACATCCTCGACCAGCCGGCCAAGATCGCGCGCGCCGTTCTCGATTGCCGCCGCCGTCTTGGCCTGCGGACGGCCCGCCCCGCGCAGCGTCCGGGCCAGTCCGAGGATGCCGTTCAGCGGCGTTCGCATCTCGTGGCTCATCTCGGACAGGAAACGCGACTTCGCCTCGCTGGCGTGGCGTGCCCGTTCCAGCGCGTCGGTCAGGCGGCGCTGGACCAGGAAGTTCTGGTAGAGCGCCGACCCGAAATAGCCCAGCAGGCCGATGGTCGCGACCAGCGCCATGGCGGAGCTGCCGAAGCCCGCCGGGCCACCCCAGCCCGAGGCCGAGATGTAAAGCAGCGCCATCGCGGGCGAGACGGCGCAGACGATGCCCAGCGGCAGATGCATCGACCGTGCGGTCGTCACGTTGATCAGCGCCCCCACCAGCGACAGCACGCCCGCCACCTGCGCCAGCGGGTCGCCGCTGAACCAGATCAGCGTGCCAAGCGAGGAAAAGGCGAAGAAGGCCACCAGCGAATTGCCCAGCAGCGCGACATAGGCGGTTGTGTTGAACCCCCGCGACAGGATGCGGTACAGCAGCACGTCGACGTATTCCGTCAGCACGATGAAGACGAAGATCGACAGGATCAGCGGGATCGGCAGGCGAACGGCGAAGATCGCGCAGGTCAGGACGATGCCAAGCTCGCGCGAGATGAAATCGGTCTCGAGGCGGTCCTTCTGCCGCCCAAGTTCGCTCAACAGGGTTTCGATCCGCAATTCCGCAGCCTTGTTCACGCCGGATAAATCCGCTGGCTGAGGTATGGGGAACCGGAAATCCGGATTCACGCAAGCGGAAGTTGAGCGGGAGAGAGCAAAAAGGCGCGTCCGAAGCCCGCATTCAGGTGCCCGCCCGAAAGCGCGAAGGCGACAAAACGAAAATCGGCGAAATCGACATAGAGCGCCGACTTCGGGTGCAGACGCAGCCAGTCGGCCCGGATCAGCGCATGTTCCGGGGTCTCTCGCGCCACGACTTCGGCCTTTGCCACAAGGCTCAGCCGGGCAAAGGCCAGCGGGTCGCCCCTGTCGGGTGCCTCGCCCAGCAGCAGCCCTGCCCGCGGATCGCGGTGCAAGGCCTGGGCGTGCAGCGACAGGTCCGACATCAGGCTGACCAGCCGCCCCGCCGCAAGGCCGACCGCAATGCGGGTGACATAGGGCGCACCCTCGGCCGTCAGCGTGCCCAATGCCGCCGTCCTGGCCGAGGTCAGCAGCATCCGGGCGGTGTCCAGCGCCTTGTCGTCGGGCATCCGGAAGGGATCATCGGGCATGTGCTGCGATCCGTCGTGCGGGTGGTCTTGACTTGCCCGGTGGCCGGGCGTCTGGTCCGGGCAATACGACAGGGGGTAGTCGAGCATGGCGCGGCCTGCAAGCGGCAGCGCGGACCCGGGGTTCCGCGCGCAGTTCATCCCGAAACTGGTGACCGTGCTGCGCGAAGGTTATGGCGGGGCGGAATTCCGCGCCGACCTGCAGGCCGGCCTGACCGTCGCCATCGTGGCCCTTCCCCTGTCGATGGCGATCGCCATCGCCTCGGGCGTCGGGCCGGAACGCGGGCTGGTCACCGCAATTGTCGGCGGGTTCCTCGTGTCGGCACTGGGCGGCAGCCGGTTCCAGATCGGGGGCCCGGCGGGGGCCTTCATCGTGCTTGTCGCCTCCTGCGTCATGACCATCGGGGTCGAGGGGCTGGTCACCGCGACCTTCCTGGCCGGGCTGTTCCTGCTGGTGGCGGGGTTCCTGCGGCTTGGCACCTACGTCAAGTTCATCCCCTATCCGGTCACGCTCGGCTTCACCGCCGGCATTGCCGTCATCATCTTCGCCAGTCAGGTCCGCGATCTGGCGGGGCTCAGCCTGCCCAGCCCCGAGCCTTCGGAACTGCTGCCCAAGATCGAGGCGCTGTTCGCCGCGCGGGGCAGCGTGAACCCGGCGGCGCTGGCCGTCTCGGTCGGAACCATCCTTGTCATCCTGGCGCTGAAACGCCTGCGCCCGCACTGGCCGGGCCTGCTGATCGCGGTCGGACTGGCCGCGGTGGCGGCAGCCGTCCTGCGCCTGCCGGTCGAGACCATCGGCACCCGCTTCGGCGAGCTGCCGCGCGGCCTGCCCGCGCCCGGCCTGCCGGACCTCGGCCGCGAGTCGCTGGCGCGGGCCTTGCCCTTCGCGCTCAGCTTCACCCTGCTTGGTGCGATCGAGTCGCTCCTCTCCGCCGTCGTTGCCGACGGGATGAGCGGGCGGCGACACCGCTCGAACGCCGAACTGGTGGCGCAGGGGGTGGCCAACCTCGGCTCGGCGCTCTTCGGCGGCATCCCGGTGACCGGTACCATAGCCCGCACCGCCACCAACGTCCGCGCCGGATCGCGCGGGCCGGTCTCTGGCATCCTGCATGCGCTCTTCGTGCTGGCCTTCATGCTGGTGGCGGCCCCGCTTGCCTCGTTCATTCCGCTGGCGGCACTGGCCGGCGTCCTGGCCACCGTCGCCTGGAACATGGCCGAGCGCGAGGCGATCTGGTCGCTCCTGCGCCATTCGCGCGGCGAGGCCGCGGTGCTGGTCGTCACCTTCCTGCTGGTGATCTTCCGCGACCTGACCGAAGGCATCGTGGTGGGCTTCCTCCTTGGTGCGCTTCTCTTCATCCGCCGCATGTCGGACGCGGCCCAGGTCGAAGAGGGCGTGGCCTTTGTCGAAGGCGACGTGGCCGACGATCCGCACCATTTCCAACCCGAGGCCACGGGCGACGCGATCGTCTATCACCTCAAGGGCGCGCTGTTCTTCGGCGCGGCGGCGACGGTCGGGTCGGTCCTCGAACGCATCGCCGACCGGCCCCGGCTGATGGTGCTGGACCTGTCGGGGGTGCCCTTCATCGATTCCTCGGGCGCGCATGGCATCGACCTTCTGGCACGCAAGATCCGCCGGGCCGGGGGGCGGCTGGTGCTGGCCGGCGTTCCGGCCGAGATGCGGCGGACCCTCGCCGCCGCCGGGCTTGATGCCACCGCCGCGGATTTCGCGCCCGACGTCGCCTCCGCCCTTGCCCAGGCCGACTCGACAGCGATTCGCCGCTAGCGGTAACGCCCGGCGCCGCCCCCCGCCGGGGTGGCGGACCTGCGACTTTCTGGCAATCTGCCGGGCCCGCGCCTTGTCCGGCGGTCCCGTTCAGCCTCCCGTCGCGCCGGTCGCCGCCCGCGCGGTTTTTTGAAGCGAATTCAGGGCACAGTTAATCGGTTTACAACATTCTGCATCATGGCGTGAATGGATTTACAGAAAAACACATACAGTAAAATGAGTTAGCGAATTCTAACCGAATGGTTTACACTTCCCCGTGATGGCCGCGAGAGAGAGCCGCGGCAGACATGGCCCGGGGGAGTTCAAGGATGTCAGCAGTGCAGCAATCGGCAGGGGGATCGGTCGCGATGCGCGCCATTCCGGCAGGGTTCGAAAAGGCCCATGTGACGGCCGAAAGCTACAAGGCACTCTACGACCGCTCGCTGTCCGATCCGGACGGGTTCTGGGGCGAACAGGGCAAGCGGATCGACTGGATCCGCGACTATTCCACGGTCAAGAACACGACCTTCGACTTCGGCAAGGTCGACATCCGCTGGTACGAGGACGGCACGCTGAACGTCTCGGCCAACTGCATCGACCGGCACGTGGCGGCGCGCGGCGACCAGACGGCAATCATCTGGGAGCCGGACGACCCCCGGACGCCCGCCCGCCACATCACCTACCGCGACCTGCTCGATGGCACCTGCCGGATGGCAAACGTGCTGAAGGACCAGGGCGTGCGCAAGGGCGACCGGGTCGTGCTCTACATGCCGATGATCCCCGAGGCCGCCTATGCGATGCTGGCCTGCGCCCGCATCGGCGCGATCCATTCGGTCGTCTTCGGCGGCTTCTCGGCCGACGCGCTGGCCAACCGGATCAACGACAGCGAGGCCAAGGTCGTCATCACCGCCGACTGGGCCCCGCGCGGCGGCAAGAAGACCCCGCTCAAGGACAATACCGACAAGGCGCTGCTGCACTGCTCGGACAAGGTGAAGTGCCTTGTCGTCAAGCACACCGGCGACCAGACCAGCTGGGTCGAGGGGCGCGACATCGACCTGACCGCGGCGATGGCGGCGGCCAGGCCCTATTGCGCCTATGTCGAGGTCGGGGCCGAGGATCCGCTTTTCGTGCTCTACACCTCGGGCTCGACGGGCAAGCCCAAGGGCGTCGTGCATACCTCGGGCGGCTATCTCGTCTATGCCGCGCTGACCCACCAGATGACCTTCGACTACAAGGACGGCGATGTCTTCTGGTGCACCGCCGACGTTGGCTGGGTCACGGGCCACAGCTACATCATCTACGGACCGCTCGCGAACGGCGCGACCACGCTGATGTTCGAGGGCGTGCCGACCTTCCCCGATGCGGGCCGCTTCTGGGAGGTCTGCGCCAAGCACCGGGTCACCCAGTTCTACACCGCGCCGACCGCAATCCGCGCGCTGATGGGGCAGGGGCCGGAGTTCGTGGAAAAGCACGACCTGTCCTCGCTGCGCCTGCTCGGCTCGGTGGGCGAGCCGATCAACCCCGAAGCCTGGACCTGGTATGACAAGCACGTCGGCAAGGGCCGCTGCCCGATCGTCGACACCTGGTGGCAGACCGAGACCGGCGGCCACCTGATCACGCCGCTGCCGGGCGCGATCCCGACCAAGCCGGGCTCGGCGACGCTGCCCTTCTTCGGGATCAGGCCGGCGGTGCTCGACGCCGCAAGCGGCGCGCTCATCGAGGGCAACGGGGTCGAGGGCGTGCTCTGCATCGCCGACAGCTGGCCGGGCCAGATGCGCACCGTCTGGGGCGACCACGAGCGCTTCCAGCAGACCTACTTCGAACAGTACAAGGGCTACTACTTCACCGGCGACGGCTGCCGCCGGGACGAGGACGGCTACTACTGGATCACCGGCCGGGTCGATGACGTCATCAACGTCTCGGGCCACCGGATGGGCACCGCCGAGGTCGAAAGCGCGCTGGTCGCGCACCCCGACGTGGCCGAGGCCGCGGTCGTAGGCTACCCGCACGAGATCAAGGGCCAGGGCATCTACGCCTATGTCACGCTGATGAAGGGTGTCGAGCCGACCGAGAACCTGCGCAAGGACCTGGTGAAGTGGGTGCGCACCGAGATCGGCCCGATTGCCAGCCCCGACCTGATCCAGTGGGCGCCAGGCCTGCCCAAGACCCGCTCGGGCAAGATCATGCGCCGCATCCTGCGCAAGATCGCCGAAAACGACTTCGGCGCGCTGGGCGACATCTCGACGCTGGCCGATCCGGCGGTGGTCGATGACCTGATCGCCAACCGCATGAACAAGGGCTGACGATGGGGCCTGTCCTGATCCTTCTTGGCCCCCCAGGTGCTGGCAAAGGCACGCAG
>JBJOQI010000291.1:0-5578 GCA_046050045.1 Pseudomonadota bacterium
TTCGCCGAAGCCGCCGGGGACGAGGATGGCGTGGAAGTTTTCCAGCCAGGGCGCGGGGTCCTGGCGTTCGAAGATCTCGGCGTCGATCCATTCGGCGCGTACCTTGACGCGGTTGGCCATGCCGCCATGCGTCAGGGCCTCGGCGATGGATTTGTAGGCGTCCTCGAGCTGGGTGTACTTGCCGACGATGGCCACGCGCACCTCGCCCTCGGGGTGGGTCAGGCGGTCCATCACGTCGTCCCAGCGGGCAAGGTTGGGCTTGGGCGCGGGGGCAATGCCGAAGGCGTCGAGCACGGCCTGGTCCAGCCCCTCGCGGTGGTAGGCGAGCGGGGCCTCGTAGATTGTCTTGAGGTCATAGGCGGCGATCACCGCATCCTTGCGGACGTTGCAGAAGAGCGCGATCTTTTCGCGTTCCTTTTCCGGGATCGGGTGTTCCGAGCGGCAGACGAGGACATCGGGGGCAAGGCCGATGGATTGCAGTTCCTTGACCGAGTGCTGGGTGGGCTTGGTCTTGAGCTCGCCGCTGGCCGCGAGGTAGGGCAGGAGCGTCAGGTGCATCAGGATCGACTGCCCGCGCGGGCGTTCGTGGATGAACTGGCGGATCGCCTCGAAGAAGGGCAGGCCCTCGATGTCGCCCACCGTGCCGCCGATTTCGCAGAGCATGAAATCGACCTCGTCCTCGCCGATGCGGAGGAAGTCCTTGATCTCGTTGGTGACGTGGGGAATGACCTGGATCGTCTTGCCGAGATAGTCGCCGCGGCGTTCCTTTTCGAGCACGTTGGAATAGATCCGGCCTGAAGAGATCGAGTCCGTCTTGCGGGCGTGGACGCCGGTAAAGCGTTCGTAGTGGCCGAGGTCGAGGTCGGTTTCCGCGCCGTCGTCGGTGACGAAGACCTCGCCATGTTCAAAGGGCGACATGGTGCCGGGGTCGACGTTCAGGTAGGGGTCGAGCTTTCTCAGCCGCACGGTATAGCCGCGGGCCTGCAGCAGCGCGCCGAGGGCGGCCGAGGCCAGGCCCTTGCCAAGCGAAGAAACCACCCCGCCGGTGATGAATACGTAACGCGCCATGCCCGATGGTCCCCCGTGAGTACCGATTTCTTGGTGGGCTGCCGTTCATCCTGAACGCAGCATCACGGGATTTGAGCAATAACAGATTCGCCCCGGACCCGCAACCGGACCGCTAGGTCTTGTGAGGGCGGGACAAGCCCGCCGCAGTCTGTGGGATCAGTTCGAGGCAGGCGGAGCCGCGGGCGCGTCCGAGGCCGGGGGTGCCGCGGGGGCATCCGAGGCGGTGGGCGGCAACAGGTTGCCCTCGGGTAGTGCGGGGGTCGTGGTGGTGTCTTCGGTGGCCGGAGCCTCGGTTCCCAGACGGTCGACGACCGAGCTGCCGGCGGACTGCTGCGCGGCGATGACGGTCAGGCCGATCGAGGTGGCGATGAAGGCGATGGCGAAGATCCAGGTCAGTTTCGTCAGGGCATTCGCCGCGCCACGGGCCGACATCGCGCCGCCACCCGACAGAAGCGCGCCGCCTTCGTTGCGCTGCAGAAGCACGACGCCGATCAGCAGGAGCGCAAGGATCAGGTGGACGGTGAGGATGACGTTTTCCATGGGACCCCGGCGGGAATTTCGCTGACGCGCCTATCTAGTCGCAAGGGACGGGCGGCGCAAGCCGGGTCAGCGGCGGAGTGCCGGGACGGCGAGGCGCTTGAGCAGTTGCAGTACGATCAGCAGCACCACGGCCCCGCCGCAGATGATGCCCGCGTCATGGCCATGCAGCGGGCCGAAACGGAAAAGGGCGGAAAGCGCGGGAATGAAAAGGACGGCCGAGGCGGCAGAGTCCACCGCGACCGGGACAGCAAGCAGGGTGCCCGACGGCTGGGCGAAGGCCGAAAGCGGTCCGGTCGCGAAGGTGCGGTTGACGAAGACCAGCGCGACAATGGCCGCGACCAGCGAGAAGAAGGTCAGTGCGCGCAGCTCGCCCTCGGGCAGGGACTGCGACAGGCCCCAGGCATAGGCCGCGCCGACCAAGGCGGTGGCGGCAAGGCCCTGAGCCACGCTCCACAGGATCAGGCCGCGGGAGAACAGCGGTGCGGCGGGCGGGCGCGGCGGGCGGGTGTCGATGTCGGGTTCCTCGCGTTCGGCCTCGAACACAAGCGAGCAGACGGGGTCGATGATCATCTCGATGAAGGCGATGTGGACGGGGCCGAAGATTACCGGCAGGCCGAGGATCAGGGGGGCAAGCGCCACGCCCGCGATGGGCAGGTGGACGGCGACGATGAAGCCCATCGCCTTCCTGAGGTTGTCGTAGATGCGGCGGCCGAGGCGGATGGTGGGGACGATGGCGGCGAAGTCGTCGTCGAGAAGCACGATCGAGGCAGCCTCGCGCGCGACGTCGGTGCCGCGAGCGCCCATCGCGATGCCGATATGGGCGGCCTTGAGCGAGGGCGCGTCGTTCACGCCGTCGCCGGTCATGGCGACGATCTCGCCCCGCGCCTTGAGGGCCTGGACGATGCGCAGCTTCTGTTCGGGCTGGATGCGGGCGAAGACCGAGATCCGGGCGACGGTCTGGCCGAGGGTGGCCTCGTCCATGCCATCAAGCTCGGGGCCGGTGACCACGCCCGCGCCGTCGATGCCTGCGTCGCGCGCAATGCGGTGGGCGGTGTCGGGATGGTCGCCGGTAATCATCACGACGCGGATGCCCGCCCGGCGAAAGGCGGCGATGGCCGGGGCGGCACTGGCGCGGAGGGGGTCGACGAGGCCCGCAAGGCCGAGAAGGCGGAAGGGCAGGTCGCGGGGCGAGGCGGGTGCGCCGCTGCCAGGCGGCAGGTCTGCCGCGGCGATGGCCAGGACGCGCAGGCCGTCGGTCGCCATGCCGGAGGCGAGGGACGCGACCCTTTCGCGGTCATCGGGCGAGAGGTGGCACAGCGCGGCGACATGTTCCGGGGCACCCTTGGCGGCAGCAAGGCCGCTGTTGCCGTCCTGCCAGACCTGGGTGACGGCCAGCAGTTCCCGCGTCAGCCCGAAGCCCGCGATCAGGCGCAGGCCGGGGGGCAGCGGGCCGTCTTCGGCCGTGGCCAGATCATGAAAGGCGCGGTCCATCGGGTCGACCGGATGCGGCGGGCTGGCGAGGCGACCGGCGCGGACCAGGGCACGGCGGTCGGTGTCCGGGCCGAAGGGGACAAGCCGGGCAATGGCCATGCGGTTTTCGGTCAGGGTTCCGGTCTTGTCGGTGCAGATGACCGTGGCCGCGCCGAGGGATTCGATCGAGGCCGCGCGGCGCGTCAGCACCCGGTGCTGCGAGATGCGCCAGGCACCCACCGCCATGAAGATGGTCAGGACGACCGGAAACTCCTCGGGCAGGAAGGCCATGCCGAGCGCGATGCCGGCCAGCGCACCGCCGAGCCAGTCGTCGCGCAGGAGGCCATAGAGCAGGACGGCAGAGGCGGCGGCGAGAAAGGCGAGCATACCGAAGATGCGGACCATGCGCAGGGTTTGCAGCCGCAGGCGCGGGGGCTCGGTGTCGAGGGCGGCGAGGGTCTGGCCGATGCGCCCGATCTCGGTCCGCGGGCCGGTGGCGATGACGCGGGCAAGGCCGGTACCGCGCACGACCAGCGCGCCGCTGTAGGCAAAGCCCGCCGATCCTTCGGTGGCGGGGCGTGGCGCGGCGGCAATGCCGGCCTGCGCGGATTTCGTGACGCTGCGGCTTTCGCCGGTCAGCAGCGATTCGTCGCAGGCAAGTTCGGCCGTCTCGACCAGCGCCGCGTCGGCGGCGACCCGGTCGCCTTCCGACAGGACCAGAAGGTCGCCCACCACCACGTCGCGCCCGGCGATGCGCTGGCGGGTGCCGTCGCGCAGGACAAGGGCGCGCGGGCTGGAGAGGTCGGACAGGGTGGCGAGCAGGCGCTCGGTCCGCGCCTCTTGCACCACGGTGACGACGATGGAGAAGCAGGCGAAGGCCAGAAGGATCAACGCCTCGGCCCGGTCGCCGAGGAAAAGATAGATCAGCCCGCCGACAAGCAGCAGCGCCAGCATCGGTTCGCGCAGCACCTCGGCCAGGATGCGCAGGAAGGTACGGCGGTCGCGGTCGGGCAGGGCGTTCGGGCCGTCGGCGGCAAGGCGGGCCTGCGCCTCGGCGGAGGTGAGGCCCTGGGGCGTCACGGCGCGGTCTCGCAGACGGCCGACAGCTTGTTGCCGTCGGGGTCGCGGACATAGCAGGCGTAGAACTGTGCGTGGTAGGGGCGCAGGCCCGGTGCGCCTTCGTCTCTGCCGCCGTGGGCCAGGGCCGCGCGGTGGAAAGCATCGACGGCGGCGCGGCTGGGGGCGACCAGAGCGGGCATCGAGCCGTTGCCGACGGTCGCGGGCCGCCCGTCGAAGGGCAGCGTGACCCAGAAGCGGATGCGGCTGCCATCGTCGGGGCCATAGCCAAGTTCGCTGTCGCGCGTGGTGCGGCGGATCAGGCCGAGAGTGGCCATCACCGGGTCGTAGAAGCGGCCCGCGCGGGCGAGGTCACTGGTGCCAAGGGTGATGTAGAGGATCATCGGACTGCCCCGCTGCTGCGGCCATTTTGCTGTTTCGCCGGACCGGCGGCATCGCTATAGGACGCGGGGTTTGACGCAGAGACAAGGACCGGTTTCATGGCCAACGTGGTTGTCGTGGGCGCCCAGTGGGGCGACGAGGGCAAGGGCAAGATCGTTGACTGGCTGTCGGAGCGCGCCGATGTCATCGCGCGGTTCCAGGGCGGCCACAACGCAGGCCATACGCTGGTCATCGATGGCAAGGTCTACAAGCTGAGCCTTTTGCCCTCGGGCATCGTGCGGGGCGGCAAGCTGAGCGTGATCAGCAATGGCGTCGTGCTCGACCCCTGGCATCTGGTGAGCGAGATCGCCAAGCTGCGCGACCAGGGGGTGGAGATCACGCCCGAGAACCTGATGATCGCCGAAAACGCGCCCTTGATCCTGCCCATTCACGGCGAGCTGGACCGCGCGCGGGAAAACCAGAACTCGGTCGCCAAGATCGGCACCACGGGGCGCGGCATCGGCCCGGCCTATGAGGACAAGGTGGGGCGGCGGTCGATCCGGGTTGCGGACCTGGCCGACGAGGCGACGCTGGTGGCGCGGGTGGACCGGCTGATGGGGCACCACGACGCGCTGCGCCGCGGCCTTGGGGTCGAGCCGGTGGACCGCGAGGGCCTGCTGGCCGCGCTGCGCGCCATCGCGCCGCAGGTGCTGCCCTATGCCAAGCCGGTGTGGAAGGTGCTGACCGACGCCCGCCGCGCGGGCAAACGCATCCTGTTCGAGGGCGCGCAGGGGGCGCTGCTGGACATCGACTTCGGCACCTATCCCTTCGTCACCTCGTCGAACGTGATCGCGGGGCAGGCGGCGACGGGCGTTGGCCTTGGGCCGACCGCCATCGACTTCGTGCTGGGGATCGTGAAGGCCTATACGACGCGGGTGGGCGAGGGGCCGTTCCCGGCCGAGCTGTTCGACGCCGATGGCGAGCGTCTGGGTGCGCGCGGGCACGAGTTCGGGACGGTCACGGGGCGCAAGCGCCGCTGCGGCTGGTTCGATGCGGTGCTGGT
>JBJOQI010000292.1:0-3732 GCA_046050045.1 Pseudomonadota bacterium
AGCGGCGAGGTGACGCGGCGCCCGATCTGCCCGCCCGACACCTCGGCCAGTTCCATCGAGTTGCCGCCGATGTCGCAGACCAGCCCCTGCGCCTCGGGCCAGCCGAGCAGAACGCCCTGCGCCGACAGCCGCGCCTCTTCCTGCCCGTCGATGACCCAGAGCTTCAGGCCGGTCTCGGCCTCGACCAGCGCCTGAAACTCCGGCCCGTCCTCGGCCTCGCGCACGGCCGCCGTCGCCACGCAGGTCAGCGGGTCGATCTCCATCCCTTTGGCCAGCAGCGCGAACCGCTTCAGGGCCGCCAGCGCCCGTTCGCGCCCGAGCGGGTTCAGCTGCCCGGTCTTGACCAGACCCTCGCCCAGGCCCGCCATGATCTTTTCGTTGTAGAAATAGGCCGGGCTGCGGGCCGCGCCGTCAAAGACCACCATCCGGACCGAGTTCGAGCCGACGTCGACCACGCCCACGCGGCTCAGCGCGCGCGCGGACGGATCCTCGAACAGCGGCTTGCCGAACAGGCCGTGATCGTCATGTGCGTCGCCCGCACCGTCCATGTCAGCAACCCCCCGGTTGTAGCGAGCCCAGCAATGCCGGGTCAGAGCAGGCCCGTCAATCGCCCGTCAGGGCCAGCCGCGGCGCATCCGAGGCCCCGGCCGAACCGCGACCCGAAAGTGACGGATTTTCCATGAAGAACGTGTGACAGGAAAACAGGTCCTCGCGCCCGTCCGGCA
Source organism: Pseudomonadota bacterium (assembly GCA_046050045.1). Lineage (GTDB taxonomy): Bacteria > Pseudomonadota > Alphaproteobacteria > Rhodobacterales > Rhodobacteraceae > JAOADN01. The sequence continues at coordinate 726 of JBJOQI010000292.1, forward strand.
GCACGCGCTGGTACTTGCCATCGGGCCGCAGGATCCAGCTTTGCGCCTCGTCGGCCAGATTGGCGGCCATGATCTGGCTTTCGATCTGTTCCTTCACCGTCGGATTGGTGATCTCGACCAGGGTCTCGACCCGGCGGCTGAGGTTGCGGTCCATCCAGTCGGCCGAGGACATGAAGACCCGCGCGCGTTTCGAGGGCAGCCCGCCGCCATTGCCGAAACAGACGATCCGGCTGTGTTCCAGGAACCGCCCCACCACCGACTTGACGCGGATGTTCTCGCTCAGGCCCTTGATGCCGGGGCGCAGGCCGCAGATGCCGCGCACCACCATGCTGATCTTCACGCCGGCCTGGCTGGCGGCGTAGAGCGCGTCGATCACGTCGGGTTCGATCACGCTGTTCAGCTTGACCCAGATCGCGGCGGGGCGGCCGGCCCAGGCATGATCTGCCTCGCGCGCGATCATCTCGATCAGGCGGGACTTCATGCTGATCGGCGAGATGGCAAGGTTTTCAAGGCCTTCCGGCTGCACATAGCCCGACAGGTAGTTGAAGACCTTGGTCGCATCCCGCCCCAGTGCGGCATCGCAGGTGAACAGGCTGAGGTCGGTATAGATGCGCGCGGTGATCGGGTGGTAGTTCCCCGTGCCGTAATGCGTATAGGTCACGAGGTTCTCGCCCTCGCGCCGGACGACCGTGCTGATCTTGGCATGGGTCTTGTAGTTCACGAACCCATAGACGACCGTCGCGCCTGCGCGTTCCAGCCTGCGCGACTGCCGGATGTTCGCGGCCTCGTCGAAGCGCGCCTTCAGCTCCACCAGCGCCGTCACCGACTTGCCAGCCTCGGCCGCCTCGCACAGCGCCGAGACGATCGGGCTGTCGCGGCTGGTGCGGTAAAGCGTCTGCTTGATCGCCAGCACGTTCGGGTCGGCCGCCGCCTGTTGCAGGAAGCGGATCACCATGTCGAAGGATTCGTAGGGGTGATGCAGCAGCAGGTCCTTCTGCCGGATCGCGGCGAACATGTCGCCGTCGTGGTCCTGCACCCGCTCGGGCGTGCGCGGCGTGAACGACGGCCAGTGCAGGTCGCGGCGGCTGTCGAGCACCAGTTCCTTCAGGTCGGCCATGCCGAGCAGGCCCTTGACCTCGACCACCTCGTCGGGAACGACGTGCAGTTCCTCCATGATCAGGGCGCGCAGGGCATCGGGGGCGCCCGCGCTGATCTTCAGGCGGATCACCTCGCCGCGGCGGCGGCGCTTCAGCGCCGTCTCGAATTCGCGCACCAGGTCTTCGGCCTCGTCCTCGACCTCGAGGTCGCTGTCGCGCAGCACGCGGAACACGCAGTGCCCGGCATCGCGATAGCCGGGAAACAGCGAGTTCAGGTGCAGAAGCAGCATTTCCTCCAGCGCAAGGAAGCGCGAGGTGCCGGGCAGCGCGATGAAGCGCTGGACCTGCTGCGGAATCGGCAGGATCGCCTGCATGGTGCGCCCGTCGGCCGCGCGTTCCAGCTGCAACGCCAGGCAGAAGCCTTCGTTCGGGATGAAGGGGAAGGGGTGCGCCGGGTCGATGGCCAGGGGCGACAGGATCGGAAAGACCTTGTTCAGGAAGTAGTCGTCCAGGAACTTCTCGTCCCGCCGCGTCAGCCGCGAGCGGGTCAGAAGCTCGATCCCCGCGTCCTCGATCTCGCGCTTGAGCCGCACCCAGACGGCCTGCTGGAACTTGATCAGCCGCCGCGCATCGGCGTTGATCAGCGCCAGCTGCTCGGCCGGGGTCAGGCCGTCGGCGGCCGGCGTCGTATTGCCCGCCCGCGCCAGCTCGCGCAGGCCCGCGACGCGCACGGTGTAGAATTCGTCGAGGTTCGTGGCCGAGATCGACAGGAACCGCAGCCGTTCCAGCAACGGCACGCGGGGGTTCTTCGCCTCTTCCAGGACGCGCCAGTTGAAGGCCAGCCAGCTGAGCTCGCGGTTGAAGAAGCGCTTCGGCCCGGCGGTGGCCGCAGGCGGCAGCTGCACCGGCTCGGGGTAGGGGGCACGAAGGAAATCGGCTTCGGTCATGATGCGCAGGCGGCCCTTGTCGCGGCAAACAGGTCTGGCCCGATCATTCCCCTTCCTCCCGGCGGAAGTCCAGAACCTCTGCCGCCAGACCGCGCGTCAGTGGTCGTCCCAGCGCCAGCGCGCGCGCATCGAGCAGCGCGACCGTGTCATGGGCGGCGGCAAAGGACCGCTCGATCCGGGGCACGAGATACTGGATCAGGTTCGGGGCGACCGCGATCTGGCGGTCGTTGAACAGCTTGACCAGAAGTGCGGCCAGAAGCGCGTCGTCGGGCGCCTCGAGCCGCGCCACGGCGGTGGCCTGCAGGCGGCTCAGCAGGTCGGGCAGGCCGATCCCCCAGTCGCGCACATCAGCGGCGGCGGTCATCAGAAGCGGCAGGCGCGCCGCGCGCATTGCGTTGTGAAAGTGAAAGAAGGCGACCTCTGCCGCGCGGTCACCGGCTATAGAATGCACGTTTTCCACAACCATGGCGCGATCTGCCGGGCCTTGCGCAGCCCCTGCGGCCACCACCGCCGCGTTGTGGTCTGCCGCCCAGATGCGCGCCAGGTGGGTCTTGCCAGAGCCCGGGGGGCCGACGATCAGCAGCTTGCCCTCGGGCCAGTCGGCCACCCGCTCGACCAGGCCCACGGCGGTCGCGTTGGCGGGTGAGACGAAGAAATCGTCGCGCCCCAGCGCAGGTGGCGCTGCAAGGTCGAACACCAGCTGCGCCACGGCCTAGCCCTCGTCCGGGTGATCCAGACCCTGATAGAGCCGGCTGTCCTTGTAGCGCGCGATCAGGAAGCGCGCCATCACCCCGATGGCCGCCGCAATCGGCACCGCGACCAGCATCCCCACAAAACCGAAAAGCGTGCCGAAAGCCGAAAGCGCAAAGATCAGCCAGACCGGATGCAGCCCGACCGACTTTCCGATCAGGTTGGGCGAGAGGATGTTGCCCTCGACGAACTGCCCGAAGAAGAAGATCCCGG
>JBJOQI010000293.1:0-9745 GCA_046050045.1 Pseudomonadota bacterium
CCAGATCGCCTTTCTTCAGCGCGGCCTCGAGGTCGTGGATCTCGTAGGGGCGGATGTCGTCCGTCAGGTCGCCCACCGCCTCGCGCGCCTTTTCCACCGTGCGGTTCCAGACCGTGACGGGGTAGCCCTTTTCGATCAGGCGGCGCAGCCCCGGCACCGCCGAAAGACCCGTTCCAAGCCAGTGAATGGTCATACTGCCGTCCCCCCTTTCAGATATGCCGGTCGAATTCGGCCTTGGCGCGGCCCCAGACGCCCGATCCCAGACTGCCCAGCGCCAGAAGCGACGGCAAGAGCTGCGCGGCGTAGTCCTCGCTCGATTCGACGGGCAGGAGCGAGGGCAGGTTGTCGATCGCCGTCACGTCGAGCGGCGGGTTCTCGGCCACCCGCAGCGCCGGGGCGGCCCAGTCGGTCGTGCGGTCGTAGACCTTGATCGGCGAAAAGTCCGAGGTCGGGTCGCAAGCGATGTCGCCGATCACGGTCAGCCGGCGCGGGTCGGTCTTGGCGGACGCGGGGACAAAGACCGGGCAGCCGGGGCGCGCGAGGATGCAGTTGAGGAAGATCTCGTGCGCCAGCACTTCGGGGAAGGGGCCGCCGCTGGCGGTTTCGGCCATGTCCCACCTGGTGACGGCCACGCCCATCGCGGTGCACAGATCGGCAGCCCCCGTGCCGACGCGGCCCAGCGCGCCGATGATGAGGGCGCGGGGGGGCGGGGCGGCGATGCCCGCCATTTCGGCCCGCAGGTCGGCCAGCAGCGCATCGCGCCCGGCATGGCGGCTGACCGGCCCGGCGATCTGTCCACGCTGCTGCGCCATCCAGCATTTCAACGAAATGGCAGCGCCCGCGTAGCCAGCCCAGTAGCCGAAGGCGGCAACGCGGCGGCCGGTTTCGTCCACAAGGTATTCAAGGTCGTAAAGTGTGCCGCCCCCCGCCTTGAAGCGGTTCAGCAGCACGCGCCCGGCAGGCTGGCCCTTGTAGGCATGTCCGAACATGATGTGGCGGTGGGTCAGCGGCGTGCCGTCCTCGGGCAGTTCCTTCAGGCCGAAGATGATCGCGTCCTTCGGGGCCTCGGGCCAGCCGTAGGGGGGCACGATCGTCGCCCCGGCAGCGCGGTAGCCGTGGATCGGGATGGCACGGACAGGGCTGTCCTCGACGGTGACGCGGATGCCCGCGCCGATCAGCGCCGCCACGCCTGCGGGCGTCACGCCAACCCGTTCCTCGTTCGGGCGCTGTTCGGCCCGGACCCAGAGATGTGTCATGGTAATCCCCCCTGCGCGGCGACGATCAAGCACGGCGGCAAGGCGGTTGCAATTGCCCGTTGCGGGATTTCGCTTTCCGGACGCGGAAAACGAAAAGGCCGCCGGAGTGCGGCGGCCTTTCGGACATCTGCCTTGCGGCGGATCAGCCCTGACGGGCCTTGTAGCGCTTCTGCGTCTTGTTGATCACGTAGACGCGGCCCTTGCGGCGCACGACCTGGCAATCACGGTGACGCTGCTTCAGCGCGCGGAGCGAGTTCGCAACCTTCATCGTTCTCTCCTTCGCGGGCTGGTAGCGCCCGGAAAATCTGTGCCCCGGCAAGGGGGCGGTGAATGGTGGGCGCGACAGGGATCGAACCTGTGACCCCTACGATGTCAACGTAGTGCTCTACCGCTGAGCTACGCGCCCGTCCGTCCCGATCCCGCCTGCGCCCTGCCGAAAACAACAAGGACGCGGGCAGTACCGCGTCGGTCCGGGGGTCTATAGAAGGAGTCGGCAGGGCTTTCAAGGGGTATTGGGAATGTTCGCATATGCCGTATACTCCAGCCTGTGTTGAGGAGTATCGATGCCGGCGCCGCCCTATGAACTGAAGCTTCCAGACCGCCGGACGACAAGCGTTATCTTCGCCTCTCCGCATAGCGGACGCTATTATCCACCGGCTTTCCTGCGGGCCTCGGTGCTGGACGAGCGGACGATCCGGACCTCGGAAGACGCCTTTGTCGACCAGTTGCTCGACAGCGTTCCGGCGCTGGGCGCGCCGCTTCTGCTTGCACAGGCTCCACGGGCCTATATCGACCTCAATCGAGCGCAGGACGAACTTGACCCCGCGCTGGTCGAAGGGGTCCGGCCGGTGGCCCATAACCCGCGCATCGCTTCGGGCCTTGGCGTGATCCCCCGCGTCGTCTCGGGTGGCCGTGCGATCTACCAGGGCAAGCTGTCCCGCGCCGAAGCCGAGCGGCGGATCGAGCATTGGTGGCGGCCCTACCATGACCGGCTGCACGCCCTGATGGAAGATACCCGCGACGCCTTCGGTCGGGCACTGCTGGTCGACATGCATTCCATGCCGCGCGAGGCCATCGATTCGATTTCCCAGACCGGCGCGCGACGGCCCGACGTGGTGATCGGCGACCGGTTTGGCGCTGCCGCCTCCGGCGAGATCGTCGACCGGATCGAAGCGGCCTTTGCCGATGCGGGCTTCCGGGTGTTGCGCAATGCCCCGTTTGCCGGGGCCTACATCGCGCAGACCTATGGCCGGCCGGGCCGGAACCAGCACGCGGTGCAGGTCGAGATGGACCGGTCGCTCTACATGAACGAACAGGAAATCCGGCCGAACGGCAATTTCGAAGGCTTCCGGCGGAAGCTGTCTGCGGTGCTTGCCTGCATTGCCGACATCGGACGGGATGAACTTCGGCTGGCGGCCGAATAGTCAACGCAGGGAACGACCCTTGACGATGGCCTCGGCCCCGAAGCGCGCGCGGATCCGGTCGGTGGCGCGCTCTGCCGCGGCGCGCTTGCGGGCGTCGGGGTCGAGCAGGTCGGCGGTCAGGTCGGCGTCGTTTTCGCCGATGATGTCCGACAGCCCCACCCCGATCAGGCGGAACGGCCCCGGTTCGCGCACCTCGGCCAGCAGGCCGGCTGCGGCGCGGTAGATCGTGTCGGCAAGCTGGGTCGCCTCGCGCAGGCTGATCCGGCGGGTCAGGATCGAGAAATCGGCGCGGCGGAGTTTCAGCACGACCACGCGGCCGGCAAGGCCCTTGGCCTTGGCACGGTCCGAGGTTTCCTCGGCCAGTCGCCAGACATGGCCGTCGAGCAACTCGCGGTCAGAGGTGTCTTCGTGGAAGGTCGTCTCGTTCGAGATCGACTTCGGGCGGTCATGCGGGCTGACGCGCCGGCTGTCCTCGCCGCGCGACAGCCGCCAGAGCCGGTCGCCCATCTGGCCAAAGCGGTGGCCGAGGTCCTTGCGGTCCCAGCGCCAGAGGTCGGAAAAGCTGTGGATCCCGGCGGCGTCGAGTGCGGCCTGGGTGGCGGCACCCACGCCCCAGATCAGCCGCACCGGCCGGTCACGCAGGAAATCCAGCGTCCCGGCCTGGCCGATCACCGAAAATCCGCGCGGCTTGTCGAGGTCGGAGGCGACCTTGGCGAGGAACTTGTTGTGCGACAGCCCGATAGAGCCGGAAAGGCCCAGCTCGGTCTCCATCCGCTTCACCAGCCGGGCCAGAAGGACGGCGGGCGGGGCACCGTGCAGGCGGGCGGTGCCGGTCAGGTCAAGGAAGGCCTCGTCGAGCGAGAGGGGTTCGATCTGCGGGGTCAGTGCCTCCATCATCGCGCGGATCTGGCGGCTGGCGGCCACGTAGGCATCCATCCGGGGGCGGACCACGACCGCCTCGGGGCAGAGCTTCAGGGCCTGGAACATCGGCATGGCCGAGCGGACGCCCTTGATCCGGGCGATGTAGCAGCAGGTCGAGACGACGCCGCGCTTGCCGCCGCCCACGATCACCGGCTTGTCGGCAAGGGTGGGGTCGTCACGCTTTTCCACGCTGGCATAGAAGGCGTCGCAGTCCATGTGGGCGATGGAGAGAGAGAAGAGCTCGGGGTGCGCCAGCACGCGGGGCGACCGGCAGGCCGGGCAGCGGGCACCGGCGTCAAACGTGGTCAGGCAGTCGCGGCAGAGGGCGGGCATGATCGGGAAACTCTAGGCCAGGCGAGGCGATTGGGGAAGTGTCCCACGATGGGACAGCCGCATGGAGGAAGGAAAAACAATGGGTTAGAATGCCGATAGCAAGCAATTAACTTCTTTCGCCACCTTTCTGCCGGGTCTTTCCTTGCCAAGGGTTCCCCGGCATAGTCTGCCTTCAGGAATTTCGAGAACTGCAACCGGAGCCATTCATGCCCAATGACATCCTTGGCGGGAACGCCGTCTGGCTGGTCATCGCCCTTTTCATCATCCTTTGCATCTTCCTGGGCGTCAGGATCGTGCCGCAGTCGGAAAAGCATGTGGTCGAGCGGTTCGGGCGGCTGCGGGCCGTTCTGGGGCCGGGGATCAACTTCATCGTGCCGTTCCTTGACCGGGTGGCCCACAAGATCAGCGTGCTGGAACGCCAGCTGCCGACGGCGAGCCAGGATGCGATCACCTCGGACAACGTGCTGGTGAAGGTCGAAACCTCGGTCTTCTACCGGATTACCGAGCCGGAAAAGACGGTCTACCGGATCCGCGACGTGGATGCGGCGATTGCCACGACCGTCGCCGGGATCGTGCGGTCCGAGATCGGCAAGCTGGAACTGGACCAGGTGCAGTCGAACCGGGCGCAGCTGATCGAGCGGGTGCGCGAACAGGTGACGGCGATGGTGGACGACTGGGGGGTCGAGGTCACGCGGGCCGAAATCCTTGACGTGAACCTCGACGATGCGACGCGGGCCGCGATGTTGCAGCAGCTGAACGCCGAACGCGCGCGGCGGGCAACGGTGACCGAGGCCGAGGGCAAGAAGCGCGCGGTCGAGCTGAATGCCGACGCCGACCTTTACGCCGCCGAGCAGGAAGCCAAGGCGCGGCGCGTTCTGGCCGATGCCGAGGCCTATGCGACGGGCGTGATCGCCGAGGCGATCAAGGAAAACGGGCTTGAGGCGGCGCAGTACCAGGTGGCGCTGAAGCAGGTCGAGGCGCTGACGGCCGTGGGGCAGGGCGCGGGCAAGCAGATGATCATCGTTCCCGCCAATGCACTCGAGGCCTTTGGCGATGCGTTCAAGATGCTGAAGGGGAAGGCGTGATGTTCTGGCAGCTCTGGTGGGTCTGGATGGTCGCGGCGGGACTGCTGGCCATTCTTGAGATGGTCGTGCCGGCCTTTGTCTTTCTGGGCTTTGCAGTCGGGGCGGCGATCACCGGGCTTCTGACGCTGGCCGGTATCCTCGGATCGGCCTGGGCGCCGATGGTCTTTGTCTTTGCCGTGGCTTCGCTCGGCGGGTGGTACCTGCTGCGCGCGGTTTTCGGCAAGCATAAGGGGCAGGTGAAGGTCATCACCCGCGACATCAACGAGAACTGAGGGTGTTTGCGGGCGCGAAGCTGGCGCTCTTGCTGGATGGTGCGGTACTGGCCTATCTGCGCGATGACCTTGGCCATATCCCGTTTCCGGGACATTGGGACTTGCCGGGCGGCGGGCGCGAGGGCGACGAGACGGCGGAAGCCTGCGTGCTGCGTGAACTGGCCGAGGAGTTCGGCCTGCACCTGACACCGGATCGCCTGATCTGGCGGCGCGCCTATGCCTCGGCCCACCTGCCGGGGCAGGGGGCCGTGTTCTTCGCCGGGCACCTGCGGCGCGAGGAACTGGGGAGGATCGCCTTTGGCAGCGAGGGTCAGCACTGGCAGATGATGGCCGTCGATGCCTTTCTGGCGCATCCCTGGGCGGTTCCTTCCCTGCAGCTGCGGCTGGCCGAGTTCCTGCACCAGGGAATCGGCCCGGCGGGGTCGCCGGCCCTCGGCTGATCGTGCGACCCTGCGCGAGTGGAGCAGGGTGCATTTCGCCCTGCAACTGTCGCCCTTTCCGACCTCTGCCCGCTTACGGCCAGATCGTGCCGCCCGGAAGGTCTGGAACCCGCAGGATCGGGCCAGCCTGCGGGGATTTCCGCCGACCGGCCTGACCCCGTCGGCGGGCCATTGCTGCGCTGCAGAGGCCGGGGTGTAACCACCGCCTGACCCTTGGTAAGGACGTTCCGGGGCAGCGTAACGAATGGCAGTCCGCAGTAGCGGAAAGGGATCCCGATGGCAGGCACTGGACCGACACCGATGAAACTGAGCTATGGATCAGGCGGCCAGCTTGACTTTCGCCGCAAGAAGAAATCGCCCGGTCGCTGGATCTGGCGGCTGATCCTTGCGGTTGCGCTGACCGCCGTCGTGGCCCGCTGGATCGCTCCGGTGGTCTGGCCTGTGGCACCGGAGAGCGGCGCGATCCGCGTCGAGACGCTGGAGCCGCGCGTCATCCAGATGAATTGACGGAACCCGGGACTAGTCAGGCCCGGGCGGGCAGCGCGGCAAGGATGTCGCGTGCCGCTTGCCCGGGGTCGGGCGCGGCCCAGATCGGACGGCCGACCACGATGTGATCGGCACCCGCCTTCAGGGCCGCAGCCGGGGTTGCAATGCGCTTCTGGTCGCCTGCGGCGCTGCCCTCGGGGCGCACGCCGGGGGTGACGATCAGGCGGCCCCCGGCTTCGGGCAGGGCACGGATCATCGCGGCCTCGTTCGGCGAGGCGATGACACCGTCTGCCCCGGCGGCCAGCGCGCGGCGGGCACGTTCGGTCACGATCTCGGGGATGTCGCCGGGCACGATCAGGCCATCGTCGAGGTCCTGCCGGTCAAGCGAGGTCAGGATCGTCACGGCAAGGATCTTCAGGTCCTTGCCGCCCGCACCGGTCTTGGCGGCGCGCACCACATGGGGGTCGCCATGCACGGTCAGGAAATCGAGGTCATAGGCTGCGATGCCGCGGACCGCGGCCTCGACCGTCGCGCCGATGTCGAAGAATTTCATGTCGAGGAAGATGCGCTTGCCATGTTCCTGCTTGAGCTCGTTGGCGAGCGCGAGGCCGCCCCCGGTCAGCATGCCGAGGCCGATCTTGTAGAAACTGACGGCATCCCCCAGCGCGCTGGTCAGCTGCAGGCCAGAGACGATGTTCGGCACGTCGAGGGCCACGATCAGGCGGTCGTCGGACATAGCGCTTCCTTTCCCGGGATGTCGGCGCCGGTTTGGCGGCTGGTCCGGTCTGCGTCAAGTCGGGAACAGGAGATTCGGGTCGGGGCGTCTGGCCCTCGCGGCAGGCGTGTCCGGCGGGTCGGACACTCGCGGCCCGGTCGAGAAAACGCGGAAATCACGCAACGTGAAATGAGCCCGAGCGGCAAGAAGTTGTGAAATGCCGCGTCCGGCCTGTTAGGATCGGGACGGGACGGGGGAAAGAATGCTGGCATGTTTTGATATTGGCGGAACCCATCTTCGGGTTGCGGCATCGCCTTTGCCGGGCAGGATCGAGCTTCAGGCGGAACGCGAGACACCGCAGCGCGGGGCCTCGGCCGTGCTGGAGGCGCTGCGCGAGATGCTGCCGCGGGGGACTGAGGCGGTGGCTTTGTCGGTCACGGGGGCGGTCGATCCCGAGACCGGTGTGTTGCGCTCGGCCAACCTGCCGGCGCTGGACGGGTGCGACCTTGCGCGTCTGGCATCGGCACATCTGGGGGTGCCGGTGGTTGCGGTGAATGACGCGGATTGTTTTGCGATGGCCGAAGCGACGCTTGGCGCGGGCACAGGCCACCGGACGGTGCTTGGCATCATTCTCGGGACCGGGATCGGCGGCGGGCTGGTCTGCGGCGGCGAGGTGATGTCCGGCGCGGGCGGCATCGCGGGGGAATGGGGCCACGGGCCGATCCTGCACGAGGGGATGCGCATCGAGGGTGTGGAACTGCCGCTGATGCATTGCGGCTGCGGGCTGCGCGGCTGCGTGAACACGCTAGGCGCGCGCGGGCTGGAGCTTCTGCACCGCTCGCTTTCGGGTCAGGCGCGCAGCTGCGAGGCGCTGGTCGAAGGCTGGGCGGCGTTGCGCGAACCCGAGGCCAGGACGGTGCGGATGTGGATTGAGGTCGTCTCGGGCGCGCTGGCGCTGGTGGTGAACGTGACCGGCGCATCGGTCATACCGGCAGGCGGCGGGCTGGCCATGAACGAGGGCCTGGTCGCGGCACTTGACCGTTCGGTGCGCCGCAAGATCCTGCGGCACGCCAACGGGCCGCTGGTGGTTCCCGCGCGCTTCTCGTCCGAGGCAGGGCTGGTCGGCGCGTCGATCCTGGGGCACAGGATGCAGGCCCATGTCGCGCATCCTGCTTGAGATCTGCGTCGAGGACGCCGAGGGGCTGGCGGCCGCCGTGGCAGCCGGGGCCGACCGGATCGAACTGTGCCAGGCGCTGGATCAGGGCGGGCTGACGCCCAGCCCCGGTTTCATGCGCCATGCCGCGGCGGCGGGCGTGCCGGTGCTGGCGCTGATCCGGCCGCGGGCGGGTGACTTTGCCTATGCGGACGCAGACCTGGACATCTGCCTTGATGACATCGAGGCGGCCCGGCAGGCAGGTCTGGCCGGTGTGGTGATCGGCGCGGCCCGGCAGGACGGGGTGCTGGACGCCGCCGCGATGGGCAGGCTCTGCGCGGCGGCCAAGGGGCTGGAGGTCGTGCTGCACCGCGTCATCGACACGGTTCCCGACCGGATCGCGGCATTGGAAACGGCCGTCGGGCTGGGGATATCGCGCATCCTGACCTCGGGCGGGGCGGCCACGGCGGCCGAAGGGGCGGGAGAGATCGCCCGGCTTGCGGCGCAGGCGGCGGGCCGGATCGAGATCATGCCCGGTGCCGGGATCACCGCCGCCAATGTGACGCGGCTTCTGGGCATCAGCGGACTGGCGAGTGTGCATGCCTCGTGCCGGACCCATGCCGCAGGGGGCGACGACCCGCATCGTTTCGGAACCAACCGGCGCCGGACCGACCCCGAGGCGATCCGGGCGCTGCGGCGGGCGATTGACGAATTCGCTGCCACGGGTGCTTGAAAAGCCGGTCTGAAAAATCCACTTCTCGGACAAGACCCGGTGGGTTCGTGCTGCAAGGGCGGGCGAACGGATACCGGGGGCTTGAACGAGGAGATAGCCGATGAACATGGAAAAGTTCACGGAGCGGTCGCGCGGTTTCCTTCAGGCGGCGCAGACCATCGCGATGCGCGAGGGGCACCAGCGGGTGCTGCCCGAGCATCTGCTGAAGGCCCTCATGGATGACGAACAGGGGCTGTCGGCAAACCTGATCCGTCGTGCGGGCGGCGCACCCGAGCGGGTGACCGAGGCGGTCAACCTGACGGTGGCCAAGCTGCCGAAGGTGTCGGGCGGGGCGGGCGAGGTCTATGTGGACACGAGCCTGGTGCGCGTGCTGGACGAAGCCGAGAAGGTTGCGAAGAAGGCGGGCGACAGTTTCGTGCCGGTCGAGCGCATCCTGATGGCGCTGGCCTTGGTGAACACCAGGGCCAAGGACGCGCTGGATGCGGGCGCGGTGACGGCCCAGACCCTGAACGCCGCGATCAATGATATCCGCAAGGGGCGCACGGCCGATACGGCCAGCGCCGAGGAAGGCTATGACGCGCTGAAGAAATACGCGCGCGACCTGACCGAGATGGCCGAGCAGGGCAAGATCGACCCGATCATCGGGCGCGACGACGAAATCCGGCGCACCATGCAGGTGCTGAGCCGGCGCACGAAGAACAACCCGGTGCTGATCGGCGAGCCGGGCGTGGGCAAGACCGCGATTGCCGAGGGCCTCGCGCTGCGCATCGTCAATGGCGACGTGCCGGAAAGCCTGAAGAACAAGAAGCTGATGGCGCTGGACATGGGCGCGCTAATCGCCGGGTCGAAGTACCGCGGCGAGTTCGAGGAGCGCCTGAAGGCGATCCTGAAGGAAATCGAGACTGCGGCGGGCGAGATCGTGCTGTT
>JBJOQI010000294.1:0-5030 GCA_046050045.1 Pseudomonadota bacterium
TCGCGTTCGGCGATTTCCTGCTGCAAGCGCAGGTTAAGCTGGCGCAGTTCCGCCGACTCGCGACGGAACATCGCGCTTTGCAGCCGCGCGCGGCGGGACAGGACGTAGAAGGCCAGCGCCAGCAGAATCGCAAAGCCCATGATTTCCAGCGCCAGAAAGGCGTTCACCCGCTCGCGCACGGAATCGTAGGTCGAGAAGCTGACGATCCGCCAACCGCGGAACGGAATCTTCCGGTCGGCGCGCATCACGGCGACACCCCGGACATAGGCATCCGGCGGCCGGTTGGCCCAATCTGTCGTCGCCTGGATCGCGCGCGCTATGGCCGACCGCGGCGGCTCGACCGCCAGCGCCTCGGACATCAGCAGCCCGCGCCACTTCGGCTCGGTCGCAAGGATGATCTTGCCCTCGCTGTCGAGCACCGCGACCGCATCCGAGATATTGCCCCAGTCCCGTTCGAACCGCGCAAGGTCGGTGCCCACGACCACGACCCCGACGGGCTTGCCCTCGGACATGACGGCACGGGAATGCGTGAACTCGTAGCCCGCGCTTTCGCGTTCGGACAGGGTGAAGACCGTATCCCGCGACCGCAGCGCATCGACGAAATAGGCTGAATCGGAATGGTTGGTGCCGAGAAGGTTCCGGTCTGTCGCGCCGACGGTGCGACCTGTGGCGTCGAGAAGCAGAATGAAGGCCGCAGCAATCTCCTGCTGCGCGGTCATCAGACGCTGCGACGTGGTCGAGAAGTCGCCCGAGTTCAGCGATCCGATCAGCGTCGGGTCCCGCGCCAGAAGGATCGGCACTACGGCCGTCCGCTGCAACTCGCTTTCCACCGAACCGCTGTAAAGCGCAAGGCGGAGGTCCGAGCGATTGCGGACGCTGTCGGTAAAGCGTTCCGTCAGGAAGTCGTTGGTGAACCCGACGACGCCGAGGGCCAGGGCAGACAGCAAAAGGATAAGGGCACGCAACCAGAAGCGACCGCGACGCGGCTTCCGCTCTTGCGGTGCGGGGTTCGCCGGGGGTGAAAGCGGGTCTACCATGACGCCGCAAGTCTAGGCCCCGCGGCCAGTGGCCTCAAGCAGGTTACCTCAGACGGCGACAACCGCGCCGACCAGCGCGCGGAACAGCGCCGAACCATCGGTCCCGCCGGTCGCAGCATCGGTCGCACGCTCCGGGTGCGGCATCATCCCGAGGACTCGCCGGTTCTCGGACAGGATGCCGGCGATGTCGGCCATCGAGCCATTTGGGTTGGAGGTATAGCTGAAGGCGATCCGGTCCTCGCCGCGCAGACGGGTCAGGCCATCGGCGTCGATCGTGTAGTTTCCGTCATGGTGCGCGATGGGGAAGGTCACCGTCGTGCCCGCGGCATAGCCCGAGGTAAAGGTGCTGTCCGCAGTGGCCACTTTCAGCCCCACGTCCCGACAGATGAACTTCAGATTGGCGTTGCGCATCAGGACGCCCGGCAGAAGCCCGGCCTCGGTCAGAACCTGGAAGCCGTTGCAGATGCCAAGCACATAGCCGCCCCGGCGCGCGAAATCTCTGACCGCAAGCATGATCGGCGACTGCGCGGCAATGGCGCCGCAGCGCAGGTAATCGCCGTAGGAAAAGCCGCCCGGCACGCCCACGATATCCGTCCCGTCGGGAAGCTCTGCGTCCTTGTGCCAGACGCGGTCAACCTTGGCACCCGCCCTTTCGAAGGCGACGGCAAGATCGCGGTCGCAGTTGGACCCGGGAAAGGTGATGACGGCCGCTTTCATCCGGATTCTCCTGTATATGCGTCTGGCTGCCGCTTACCCCAGGTGGCGGCGGATTTCCAGACCGCAAGACCCGGATTCTTGCGCTTCGAACGGCGCAACACCCCATCACGGCAAGAACGGACCGCCTGCCATTGCACCCTACAGATGGGATGGGATATAAGGCTGCTCAACAAAATCTTGAGCGGACAGGAAAAGGCAGGCCTTCGTGAACGACACGCCGGAAACCCCTGAAAACGAAGAAGAAACGCCGCGCCGCATGCATCACGACGGCCCCTCGGTCGATATCGCCGAGGAAATGAAGACCGCCTACCTCGACTATGCGATGAGCGTGATCGTCTCACGCGCGATCCCGGACCTGCGCGACGGGCTGAAACCGGTGCACAGGCGCATCCTCTATGCGATGCACGAAACCGGCAACACGCATGACAAGGCCTACCGCAAGTCGGCCCGTCCGGTGGGCGACGTGATGGGTAAGTATCACCCTCACGGCGATGCCGCGATCTACGATGCGCTGGTCCGGATGGCGCAGGATTTCTCGATGTCGCTGCCGCTGCTGGACGGCCAGGGCAACTTCGGCTCGATGGACGGCGATAACGCGGCCGCCATGCGCTATACCGAAGTGCGCATGGACAAGCCCGCCGCCAGCCTTCTGGCCGATATCGAGAAGGACACGGTCGACTTTCAGGACAACTACGACGGCAAGGACAAGGAACCGACCGTCCTTCCGGCGCGTTTCCCCAACATGCTGGTCAATGGCGCGGGCGGCATTGCCGTCGGCATGGCCACCAACATCCCGCCGCACAACCTGGGCGAGGTGATCGATGCCACGTTGGCCCTGATCGGCAACCCCGACATCTCGACCGAAGAGCTGATGGAGATCATCCCTGCCCCCGACTTCCCCACGGGCGGGCTGATCCTGGGCCGCTCGGGCGCGCGCAAGGCCTATCTCGAGGGGCGCGGCAGCGTCATCATCCGCGCCAAGACCCGGATCGAGGAACTGCGCAAGGACCGGTGGGCGATCATCCTCGACGAGATCCCCTATCAAGTGAACAAGGCCACGATGATCGAAAAGATCGCCGAGATGGCCCGCGACAAGAAGATCGAAGGCATCGCCAACATCGCCGACGAATCCGACCGGGTGGGCGTCCGCGTGGTGATCGAGCTGAAGCGCGACGCGACGCCGGATGTAGTACTGAACCAGCTGTTCCGATTCTCGCCGATGCAGACCTCGTTCGGCTGCAACATGCTGGCGCTGAACGGCGGCCGCCCCGAACAGCTGACGCTGCGCGATTTCCTCAGCCATTTCATCACCTTCCGCGAGGAAGTTGTCGCCCGACGCACCGCCTTTGAACTGCGCAAGGCGCGCGAACGCAGCCATATCCTCTGTGGGCTTGCCGTCGCCGTCTCGAACGTGGACGAGGTCGTGGCGACGATCCGTGCCTCGGCCGACCCGGCAGAGGCGCGCGAAAAGCTGATGACGCGCCGCTGGCCCGCCGCCGACATCGCCGATTACATCCGCCTGATCGACGACCCGACCCACACGATCAACGCCGACGGCACCTACAACCTGTCGGAACTTCAGGCCCGCGCGATCCTCGACCTGCGGTTGCAGCGCCTGACCGCGATGGGCGTCAAGGAAGTGACGGACGAGCTGGAACAGCTTGCCGCCAGCATCAAGGAATACCTTTCGATCCTGTCCTCGCGCGACCGCATCCTGTCGATCATCTCGGACGAGCTGCGCGAGGTGCGCGACGCCTTTGCCGTGCCGCGCCGGACCGAGATCGTCGACTGGGCGGGCGATCTGGAAGACGAGGACCTGATCGAACGCGAGGATATGGTCGTGACCATCACCTCGGGCGGCTGGATCAAGCGGACGCCCCTGGCCGAATTCCGGGCGCAGCGCCGGGGCGGCAAGGGCCTGGCGTCGATGGCCACCAAGGAAGACGATGTGGTGACAACCCTGTTTGTCGCCAATACGCATACCCCGCTTCTGTTCTTCACGACCGATGGCATGGTCTACAAGCTGAAGACCTGGCGCCTGCCGCTTGCCGGGCGCGGCGCCAAGGGCAAGGCCATGGTCAACATCCTGCCGATCGAGCAAGGCGTGTCGATCGCCGCCCTGATGCCGGTCGATGTACCCGAGGCCGATTGGGACGACCTTCAGGTGTTCTTCGCCACCTCGGACGGCGACGTGCGCCAGAACGCGCTTGGCGACTTCGCCAATGTCATGCGCAACGGCAAGATCGCGATGAAGCTGCCTGACGGGGTCAGCCTGGTGAACGCGCGTATTTGCGGCGAGGACGACGATATCATGCTGGTCACGGCGGCCGGTCGGGCAATCCGCTTCCCGACCTCCGAGGTCCGCATCTTCAAGAGCCGAGGCTCGACCGGCGTGCGCGGCATTCGTCTGGCCGACGGCGACCGCGTCGTCAGCATGTCGGTGATCCGCCACTTCGAGGCCACACCCGAGGAGCGCGCGGCCTATCTCAAGCAGCGCCGTCTGGTGGCGGGTGCAACTGACGACGAAGTCGAGGCTGACGAAGATGAAGAAGCCGTGGGCGAAGGCCAGCTGTCGCCCGAGCGCTATGCCGAGATGTCGGCGGCCGAGGACCTGATCCTGACCGTCACAGCCCGTGGCCAGGGCAAGATCTCGTCCAGCCACGACTATCCGGTCCGCGGTCGCGGCGGCCAGGGCGTGATGGCGATGGACAAGGCCCTGCGCGGCGGGCGCCTGGTTGCTTCGTTCCCGGTCGAGATTTCCGATCAGGTCATGCTTGCCACCTCGACCGGTCAGTCGATCCGTTGCCCTGTCAACGGCATCAGCTTCCGTTCGCGCAGCGCGGGCGGCGTGAAGGTGTTCGACACCGGAACCGAGGAAGAGGTCGTCTCGGTTGCGCGCATCGCGGAAGGCGGCGAGGAAGACGAGGCATAGGTGGACGGGTGGCGCCGGTGTTGCGCACCGCTTGTTGCATTGGTGCATCTGCGCACAGCGACAGTGCCAGCCCTGAGGTATACTTCGCATTCCTGCACGGCTAGTTTTCCCCTGCATCCGCGAACAGGATGACCAAAGGGACTACACAGATGAACCTGATCAAGACCTATGCCCCGCTCGCCGCACGCGTGACGATGGGTGTGCTTTTCCTCGTGGCGGGCCTCGGCAAGCTTGGCGATGTCGCGGGCTTCACCGGCTACATGACCTCGGCCGGCGTGCCCGGTTTCCTCGCCTGGCCTGTGATCCTGCTCGAGATCCTTGGCGGCGCGGCCCTCATCGCCGGC
>JBJOQI010000295.1:0-5910 GCA_046050045.1 Pseudomonadota bacterium
TTTTCGCAGCCAATCCGCCAATTCGTTAAGATGACGTTTCCAAGCTGACGCCAATCGGCCGCCGGAAGCCCGCGAAAAGTCGGGAAAACCTGTCCTTACCTCCGGTCAGCTCGCCACAAACCAGCCACATTTGACCGGCCAATGAGGGGTGTGCCGCGACGGCTGGGGTCGCAGCACGGTGTGTAAGTACGAGTGACGTGAGTGTTGTTTTGAACGAGTGCGACAGGCCTCAATCCGGTCCTGGTTGGTGTGGGTGTAGCATGTCGGGGTTCTCTTTTTGCAGCCTTGCCCCGGCATGCGCCTCATCCGTCAGACCGCCTGCTGTCGGAATGTGAGTGGACATGAACTACGAATCCTCAGCCGATATCATCGCCGCCGTCCAGGCGGCGCTGAACCTTGACGGCGCGTCGCCGGCATCGGCACCCGTGCCCTCGGCATCGGCCAAACCCGGCCCCCGGTCGGACTTCTGGACCCTGCCCGGCATCTGCTGGAACGCCCGCGTGGCCACGTCGTTCGGCGACCTGCCGGTGCAGGGCCTGCGCCGCCGCGACCCAGTGCGCACGCCCACCGGCGGCCTGTCGACCGTCGCCTTCGTCGATGAGGTCAAGCTCGACGCGGGCTTCCTTGACAGCTTCCCCGATGCGCAGCCCATCACGATCCAGCCCGGCGCGCTGGGCAATGGCCGCCCGACGATGCCGGTCACGCTCTCGCCGCATCAGCGCATTGCCGTGGGCGAGGCGCGCTTCGCCTCGGACATGCGGATGGCCCGCGACCTGCTGGGCCGCCCCGGCGTGACCCGGTCGCCCGCGGAAAACGTGCGCTACTACATCTTCCACTGCGGCGAGCCGACCTCGGTCATGGTGGAAGGCGTCTGGATCGCCACCGCGCCCTGACCCGTTGCCAAATCGCCCGGTTCGGCTAGACCGTCTCGGCAGGCCGAACGGGGGATTCGATGGAAAAGCTGCTGGAACGCGGGCTGTTTGCCAGCCGCTGGCTGATGGCGCCCATGTATGTGGGCCTGGTGGGGGCGCTTCTCATCCTGCTCTACAGCTTCATGATGGAGCTTGCGCACCTTTTCTCCGGGCTCGACACGCTGACCGTCAACGACGCCGTCCTCGGCGCGCTTGCGCTGATCGACCTGTCGCTGGCCGCCAACCTGATCCTGATCGTGATCTTTTCGGGTTACGAGAACTTCGTCAGCCGGATGGATACCGTCGCCAACCACGAAGACCGCCCCGACTGGCAGGGCCAGGTCGACTTCTCGACCCTGAAGCTGAAGCTGGTGGCCTCGATCGTCGCGATCTCGGGGATTCACCTGCTCAAGATCTTCATGGACGTCGACAAGTACTCGTCCGAGAAGATCTACTGGATGGTGGTCATCCATCTGGTCTTCGTCGTCTCGGGCGTACTGCTGGCCGCGATGGACTGGATCGCCTCGCAGGCCAAGGTCGTCAAGGCAACTCCGAAGCCGAAGTGACCGTCTCGGCCCCGGGCCGCCCGCGGAACCCGGTCGCCACCACGAACTTCTCCGACGAATCCGCCCGGCTTGCCGGCGGCTTCACGTTGATGACCTTGGCAAAGGCCTTCTTCAGCATAACCTGAAGGCTGTCTTCCGCGCCGCCCGCCAGCACCTTGGCCACGAAGGTGCCGCCCGGCTCCAGCACGTCAAAGGCAAACTGCGCCGCCGCCTCGCACAGCGCGATGATCCGCAGGTGGTCCGTGCCCTTGTGCCCCGAGGCCGCGGCGGCCATGTCCGACATCACCACATCGGCGTTGCCGCCCAGCCAGTCCTTGACCTTCGCATCCGCATCATCGGCCAGAAAATCCAGCTGGTGGATCTCTGCCCCAGCGATCGGCGAAACCTCCTGCAGGTCGACGCCCAGCACGCGCCCGACCTTCTTGCCGGACTTCTCGCCCAGCGCGTTCACCCGCGTCACCGCCACCTGGCACCAGCCGCCCGGCGCACAGCCAAGGTCCACCACCCGCGCCCCCGGCACGAGGAAGCGGAACCGGTCGTCAAGTTCCAGGATCTTGTAGGCCGCACGCCCGCGGTAGCCCTCCTTCTTCGCCTTGGCGACGTAGGGGTCGTTCAGCTGCCGCTCCAGCCAGAGGGTCGAGGACAGCTTCCTGCCCTTGGCGGTCTTGACCCGCACCTTCAGGTCGCGCGTCCCGCGCCCCGAGGTCTTTCCCGAAGGTGGCTTCGTCATGTCCCATATCCCCAAGGCCACCCGGACCATCCGTCCCGCAGCATCTTCCTTGTGCAAATATCCCGGGGGGGTCGGCGGGGCAACCGCCCCGGCGACGGGGGCAGAGCCCCCTTTTCAGAACGGCCCGTCCTCCAGCACCCCGTCCGCCGACATCTGGGCGTAAAGCAGCCCCTCGCGCAGGCCGCGGTCCGCGACCGACAGACGGTCGGTCGGCCAGATCCGCATCAGCGCCTGCAGGATCGCCGCGCCCGACATGATCAGCGTGTGCCGGTCCCGCCCGATCCGCGGGTCATTCCTGCGCCCCTCGGGGCCGAGCGTCAGGTAATCGCGGATCACCCGGTCGATCTGGTCCGAGGTCATGCGCAGCCCGTCCACCTTGGTCCGGTCATAGCGGCGCAGCCCCAGATGGCTGGCCGCCACTGTCGTCACCGTTCCGCTTGTCCCGATGATCTGGAACCCCTCACGCGTCTGGCTGGCGTTGTAGGGCGAGAAATCGGCGAGCTTCTCCTCGAAGAACCAGCTCATCAGCGCGAAACGCGCCGCGTCGTCCTCGACGTCGTGGAACTGGTCCTTCAGGGTCGCAACGCCCAGCGGCACGCTGATCCAGTCCACGACCTTGGCCGCGGGAAACGGGCTTTCCGGCGGGTGGAACCCGGCATGCAGCCGCATGATCGCGCGCGGCCGGTCCACCTTTGGCACCGCCGACAGGTCGATCCAGACAAGCTCGGTCGACCCCCCGCCGATATCGACGACCAGAAGCTGCTCGGTCTTGGTCGACACCAGCGGCGCACAGGACACGACGGCCAGCCGCGCCTCTTCCTCGGGCTGGATGATCTCGAGCGGCAGACCGGTTTCCCGCTGGACCAGCTTCAGGAACTCGCCCGCGTTCTTCGCGCGCCGGCAGGCTTCGGTTGCCACCAGCCGCATCCGGCTGACCTCCAGCGCCTCGATCTTTCGGCGGCAGATCTGCAGGGCCTGCACCGTCCGCGCCATCGAGGCCCGGCTGAGCCGGCCCGAGGCCTCAAGCCCGTGCCCGAGCTGCACCGATTTCGAGAAACTGTCCACGACGTGGAACTGACTGCCCTTTGGCTGGGCAATCAGCATCCGGCACGAATTCGTGCCGAGATCCAGCGCCGCATAAAGCTGCGCCGGGTCGGGCTTTGGGGTCGTCGGCGGCTCTACCGGTGTCGGGAACGCGCCCGCGACCCCGGGACGCCTGGGCGTCATGGCAACGCCCTCCGATCTTAAGTTGCCCTGAATCTAGACCCAGGTTCCGGTGGGATCAAGGCCGCAGAACAGGCCCGGCCGCACGACCCTGCGGCAAGCCTCATGTCCGTCCTGAGGATTTTTCGCAGTCAGGGCTATGGCCCCCTTGCAACGGCTCCGCTATGTCTCGAAACCGACGTCGCCTGTGGTGGCATTCATGTCGAAAACGTCACACGATGTCGCGAACGTCACGCTAAGAGGAACGCGAAGCAAGGAGCGGTCATGGCAGAGGTCACCATCGTCTACTGGCGCGACATCCCGGCCCAGGTCATCGTGGGCAAGGGCCGCCGTGGCGTGAAGCGCCCCCTGCCCGAACGCTTCGAGCAGGCGATTGACCGCTGTGCCATGAAGGTCGGCGCGCGCGACACCGATGCCTACCTTGCCGAATGGCGCAAGGCGGCCCCGGTCGAGGTGCCGGGCGAGGACGAGGCCGTGGCCGATGCCGAAGTGGCCCGCATCATCGCCGAATACGACACCGCGCGCATCGCTGCGCTGATTGCGAATGATGGCTGGGCGTGACACCCGCTGACCTCTGGAGGACGACCATGGCGCTACTGAACTTCCGCCGCAAGGAAACGGCACCGGAAACCTCGTCCGACGCGCTCGAGGCCTTCCTCAAGGGCTATTCGATCGAGGTCATGCCCCGCACCGCTGCCAACGTGGAGAACTTCCGCGACCAGCTGCCCGAAGGCACCCGCGTCTATATCGCCCATATCGAGGGCACGCCGATCGAGGACATGGTCGCCACCGCGAAGCGTCTGCGCGACGAAGGCTTTGAGCCGATGCCCCACTTCCCGGCGCGCGTCATCAAGTCGAAAGCCGAACTCGCCGACTGGCTGGCGCGCTACAAGTCCGAAGCAGGCGTGAAACAGGCGCTGCTGCTCGGCGGTGGCGTCTCGACCCCGGCGGGCGAGTTCACCTCGTCGATGGAAATGATCGAGACCGGCCTGTTTGACGGGTTCGAGCGGCTTCACGTCGCGGGCCACCCCGAGGGCAACAAGGACATCGACGCCGACGGATCCGACCGCATGGTGATGGAGGCGCTGCGCTGGAAGCAGAAGTTCTCGGACCGCACCGACGCGAAGATGGCCATCGCCACCCAGTTCTGCTTCGAGGCCGAGCCGGTGATCGCCTGGGCCGACCGGCTGGCGGCCGAAGGCATCAAGCTGCCGATCCACATCGGCGTCGCGGGCCCCGCCAAGCTGCAGACGCTGATCAAGTTCGCCATTGCCTGCGGCGTCGGCCCCTCGCTGCGCGTGCTGCAGAAACGCGCGATGGACGTGACCAAGCTGCTGCTGCCCTACGAGCCCACCGAGTTCGTCGCGGCGCTCGCCGCCCACAAGGCGAAGACCCCGGGCTTCGGCATCGAACAGGTGCATTTCTTCCCGCTCGGCGGCATCAAGACCAACGCCACCTGGCTGAAGGACAACGGCGGCGCCTCGGGCGTTCCGGCCTCGGAAGGCGGCAGGGTCTGATCCCGTCCCATGGCCGCGGCGCTGCTCTTTGACCTCGACGGGACGCTGATCAACTCCGATCCGCTGCACGCCCCCGTGTTCATCGAGATGTTCGCCGACCTTGGCCGCCCGATCGACGAGGACTACTACCTGACCCACATCCACGGGCGGCTGAACGCCGACACCTTCGGGCGGCACTTCCCGCACCTTGATGCCGATGAACTGGGCGAGCGCAAGGAAGCGATCTTTCGCGCCCGCCTTGGCGACAGCCACCCGCCGATGCCGGGCCTGCCCGACCTGATCGACCGCGCCAAGGCGGCGGGCCTGCGCACCGCGCTGGTCACCAACGCCCCCGGCGCGAACGCAGACGCGATGCTGAATGCGATCGGCATGGCCGGTCGCCTCGACACCATCGTCCTGGCCGAGGATTGCGAACGCGGCAAGCCCGACCCCGCCCCCTATCTCGAGGCGCTGCGCCGCCTCGGCGTGCCTGCCGCCGACGCCATCGCTTTCGAGGACAGCCCCTCGGGCATCAGGGCCTCGGTCGCGGCGGGCATCTTCACCGTCGGCATCCTGTCGAGCCTCTCTGCCGCCGACCTGACCGCCGCAGGTGCCCATGCGACCATCACCGACTACACGGACCCAAAGCTGCCCGCGATCCTCGCGCGCCTCGAAAGGACTTGAAGAATGACCCGTACCGTTCTGGAATCGAAGACGAAAACCGTCATCATCGGCTTCGACGAGCCGTTCTGCGTCATCGGAGAGCGCATCAACCCCACCGGCCGCAAGAAGCTGGCGGCCGAACTGGAGGCCGACAATTTCGAGACCGTCATCCGCGACGCGCTGGAACAGGTCGCCTGCGGCGCGACGGTGCTCGACGTAAACTCGGGCGCGGTCTTCACCAACAAGATGGCGACCGACCCGCGCTATGCCGACAACAACTTCGTCGAGCCGCCGCTGATGAAGGCCCTGATCGAGATCAT
>JBJOQI010000296.1:0-3511 GCA_046050045.1 Pseudomonadota bacterium
CGCTTTACGAAATCCGCCGCTTCATCGACTTCCTGCCCGCCAACAACCGCGACCGCGCCCCGGTGCGGCCGTTCTTCGACGACCCGGCCCGGCTTGAACCCGCGCTCGACACGCTGATCCCCGACAACCCGAACCAGCCCTACGACATGCGCGAGCTGATCTTGAAGGTCGCGGACGAGGCCGACTTCTTCGAGGTGCAAAAGGATTTCGCCGGCAACATCATCACCGGTTTCATCCGCATCGAAGGCGCGACGGTGGGTGTGGTGGCGAACCAGCCGATGGTGCTGGCGGGTTGCCTCGACATCGACGCCAGCCGCAAGGCCGCGCGGTTCGTACGCTTCTGCGATGCCTTCGAGATCCCGATCCTGACGCTGGTCGATGTGCCGGGCTTCCTGCCGGGCACCACGCAGGAATACGGCGGCATCATCAAGCACGGGGCGAAGCTGCTGTTTGCCTATGGCGAGGCGACGGTGCCCAAGGTGACCGTCATCACCCGCAAGGCCTATGGCGGGGCCTATGACGTGATGGCATCAAAGCACCTGCGGGGCGATTTCAACTACGCCTGGCCCACCGCCGAAATCGCCGTGATGGGGGCCAAGGGCGCGACCGAGATCCTGTACCGCAGCGAATTGGGCGACAAGGACAAGATCGCGCAACGCACGAAGGACTATGAAGACCGCTTCGCCAACCCCTTCGTCGCGGCCGAAAAGGGCTTCATCGACGAGGTGATCATGCCCCATTCCACGCGCCGCCGGATCGCGCGGGCCTTCGCCTCGCTGCGGACAAAGCGGCTTTCGAATCCGTGGAAGAAACACGACAACATTCCGCTTTGAAGGAACAGCGAGGGAATGTGTCATGTGGGTCAGGTCCGTCTTGCCAGCCGCCGCCATCCTGATGGCCGCCGCAGCGCCGCCGCTTGGCGCGAAGGATGTGGTCGTGCCGGTGCCCTCCGGCCAACCGGTGACCTGGATCGACACGGTGCAGGGCGAGCCGGGCCCGGCCGGACTGACCATGCGTTTCCGGTTCCTTGCCCCGGCCATCGCGCGCGAGGGGGGCACGATCACGCCGGAACAGGCGCAGGCCGACATGCAGGCGCTTTGCGATGGCTTCGCGCTCGACCGGGTGCCGGTGACCGGCCCGCAGCCGGGGCAGATCGTCATCAGCCTTGCCGACCGGCCGGTCGAGTTCGGCGCAGCCAACCCCGAGGCCACGCAGTTCTTCGAGGCCTATTCGATCATCGACGGCGCCTGCGTCTGGGAGGTGTTCTGATGCCTTTTGCGCAGTTTGCCGCGGGCGCAGCCTGCGCGCCCTGTTCCCCGGCCGCCGGATCACGTATTCTCGCGCCCGAACACCTGAACGTGTTCGCACACACAACAAGCGGAAGCCAAACGCCTTCCGCGGGCAGGAGAAACAGATGTCGAAAAAACTCATCGTCGCCGTTCTGGCCGTCGCCTTCGTCGCGGCTTGCGCCAAGAAGGAAGAAGTCATGGTCACCGAGCCGGTCACGGCCGAGCCGGTCTATCAGGGCAAGCTCTGATCCCCTGATCCAGACGGCGCGGGCCGACCGGCCCGCGCCGCGTCCGGCCCTTGCAGACGAAACGGCCGCAACATGCTGAAACACCGCGGTTTTCCCGGGCGACTGACCGGGACGGACTATCAGTTCACGATCCGCCGCGCCAATGACAAGGGCGCATCCAGACTTATCGCGCGCGAACGCTTCCGCGACCGGTCCTACATGGACCGGCAGGCCGACACCGGCTTCATGCGCGCGCTCTGGGACTGCTTCGGCGAAGAGCCGTTCGAACGCGGCAACCTTGACGCGGGCCGCCTGTCCTGGCTCTTCGGGCGCGAGGTGGTTCCGGCGACCGAGGAGTTCGACCCCGAAAGCTACGAGGCGCTGCTGCGCATCAATGTGGCAAAGGCGCGCGCCGCCTTCCCGGAGGTCTTCGAGGAATGACCTTCGGCGGGATCCTGCGTGGCAGACCGACCTCTGGGCAGGATCGCGCCGACCGTTTCCGCAAGGGAAACTTTGGGTTTGAAGGGAATCGGCTGCCGCCGCAGTCTTGGCCCAGGGCGATACCCTCCAGCTTGTCTGACGCCCTGACACTTGATTACCGTTACCCTTCCCCTTCTCTGAGGCCTGACCCCACCCGGGTCAGGCCGCTTTTGCCCCGGTGCCAGACCGTTCGGCAAGGCTGCGCCGAGGCGCTGCCGTCACGGGGAATTGGCTTTCCTCTGCCCGACGATAGGGTAAAGTCCGCCGCTACAAGAAACCTGAACCGTTCCGGAGGCGGACCCTATCCATGCAGTACACCAAACTTCTTCTTGCCGGCCTTTTCGTCACCTCGCTCGCGGGCTGCCTGCAGACCGACGGCGAGCGCGCCCTGGCCGGAGCCGCGGCGGGTGCCGTCGTGGCCGACGTGCTTGACACCAACATCATCACCGGCGCGGCCATTGGTGCTGCCGGTGGCGCGGTCTGCGACGACCTCAACATCAATCTCTGCCAGTAACACCGCGGCCGCGCTGGCGCGGCTGCCCTGCAGAACGACTTTGGCCACCGGGGACATCCTTCCCGGTGGCCTTTTCATTGGCTTTGCCGGAATGGCCCTCCGGCAGCGGAAAGAGGACGGACCGAGATGTTCAAGAAGATCCTGATCGCCAACCGGGGCGAGATCGCCTGCCGCGTCATCAAGACCGCGCGCAAGATGGGCATCCAGACCGTCGCCGTCTATTCCGACGCTGACCGCAACGCCTTGCACGTGAAGATGGCGGACGAGGCCGTGCACATCGGGCCCGCGCCGGCCAGCCAGTCCTACATCGTGATCGACCGGATCATGAACGCGGTCCGCCAGACCGGGGCCGAGGCGGTTCACCCGGGCTACGGCTTCCTGTCCGAACGGATGGATTTCGCCGCCGCACTGGAAAAGGAAGGCGTCGTCTTCATTGGCCCGCCGAGTCCGGCGATCGAGGCGATGGGCGACAAGATCACCTCGAAGAAGCTGGCGAAGGCGGCGGGCGTCTCGACCGTTCCTGGCTACATGGGCCTGATTGCCGACGCCGACGAGGCGGTGAAGATCTCGGGCCAGATCGGCTATCCGGTGATGATCAAGGCCAGCGCCGGCGGCGGCGGCAAGGGCATGCGCATCGCCTGGACCGACGACGAGGCGCGCGAGGGCTTCCAGTCGTCAAAGAACGAGGCGGCGGCCAGTTTCGGCGACGACCGCATCTTCATCGAGAAGTTCGTGACCCAGCCGCGCCACATCGAGATCCAGGTGCTGGCCGACAGGCACGGCAACTGCGTCTACCTGCACGAACGCGAATGCTCGATCCAGCGGCGGAACCAGAAGGTGATCGAAGAGGCCCCCTCGCCCTTCCTGGACGAAGCGACCCGCAAGGCGATGGGCGAACAGGCCTGCGCTTTGGCCAAGGCTGTCGGTTACACCAGCGCCGGGACGGTGGAATTCATCGTCGACGGCAGCCGCAACTTCTATTTCCTGGAAATGAACACCCG
>JBJOQI010000297.1:0-3531 GCA_046050045.1 Pseudomonadota bacterium
GGCACGAAGGCGGGGAGAGGCCCTGCCTCATGAAAAGACAGAGGAGTTTGTCATGTCGATTTCCACCCGTATCCTTGCCGCCGTCTTCGCCCTTGCCGCCGTTCCGGCGCTTGCCGACAGCCACGGCGGTGGCAACCCGATGGTGGGCGGTGCACCGATGTTCGAAGACAAGAACATCGTCGAGAATGCCGTGAACTCGGCCGACCACACCACGCTGGTTGCCGCCGTGCAGGCCGCGGGCCTGGTCGAGACGCTGCAGGGCGAAGGCCCCTTCACCGTCTTTGCACCGGTCAACGACGCCTTCGCCAAGCTGCCCGCGGGCACGGTCGAGACGCTGCTGAAGCCCGAGAACAAGGATCAGCTGGTCAAGATCCTGACCTGCCACGTCGTCGGCAAGGCCGTGATGGCCGAAGCGCTGATGGGCATGATCGACGACGACAAGGGCAACCACCCGGTTCCGACCCTGGGCGGCTGCACGCTGAACGCCACCTACGAGGGCGACAAGATGATGCTGACGGACGAGAACGGCAACGTGGCCACCGTCACCATCGCCGACGTCAAGCAGTCGAACGGCGTGATCCACGTCATCGACACGGTGCTTCTGCCGAAGATGTAATCGCGCAAAGGGGTGCCGGTCCTGTCCCCACGAAAGTGGCCCGGCGCCCTGATCCGGGCGGGCATCTCCGAAAAGGTTCCCTTGTGCGTGTTGGGTGTGTCAGCCCGGACCTCGGGGCTGCGGCAAGCGTGTCGCGGCCCCGTTGCCGTTCAGGCAGAGGCCTTTTCTTCCAGCGTCAGCCATTCCTCTTCGGCGCTGGCCAGGGCGGCCTGCCGCTCGGCCAGGCCATCGGCGGCCTTCTTCGCCTTGTCCGGCGCGGCGGCATAGACTTGCGGGTCGGACAGGAACTGCGCAAGCTTCGCGATTTCGGCTTCCAGCCGCGCGATGATTGCGGGCAGGGCCTCGAGCCGATGTTTCTCTGTGAATGTCAGGCCTTGTGCAGGTTTCTTCGGATCGTCCTTCAGCTTTGCTGCCGGGGCAGGGGCCGTTACCTTGCGTTCGGATTCTCCGGCATCCGGGCGCTGGTTGCGGTAGTCGCTCCAGCCGCCGGGATAGACCGTGGCGCGGCCGTCGCCCTCCATCGCGATTGTCAGGCTGGCGACGCGGTCGATGAAGTCACGGTCGTGGCTGACCATCAGGACAGTGCCGTCGTAGTCCGACAGCAGGTCCTGCAACAGGTCCAGCGTCTCGACATCGAGATCGTTGGTCGGTTCGTCGAGGATCAGCAGGTTCGAGGGTCGGGCCATCAGCCGCGCAAGCAGCAGACGCGCACGTTCGCCACCCGACAGCGACCGGATCGGCGCGCGGGCCTGGGATTCGTCGAACAGGAAATCCTTGAGATAGGCGACGACGTGGCGGGGCTGACCGCGGACCATGACCTGATCGGACCGGCCCGAGACCTTCATGTCGGGGTCGTTCACCATGCCGTCCCAGAGCGTCATTTCAAGGTCGAGCGTGGCCCGCGCCTGATCGAAAACCGCGATCTCGAGGTTCGTGCCGTGGCGGATCGTGCCGCTGTCGGGCGCAAGCTCGCCCGTCAGCATCTTCAGCACTGTGGTCTTGCCAACGCCGTTCGGCCCGACAAAGGCCACCCGGTCGCCGCGCGGCACGGTCAGGTCGAAAGGCTTCAGGATCACCTTTTCGCCAAAGGATTTCGCGATGCCCTTGGCCTCGATCACCAGGCGGCCCGAGACCGACCCGGACTCGAGCGCCATGGCGGCGGTCCCCTGCCGGCGGATCTGCGCGGCGCGGTCGGCGCGCAGCGCCTGCAGGGCGCGGACGCGGCCCTGATTGCGCTTGCGCCGGGCGCTGATGCCTTCGACGGCCCACTTGGCCTCGTGCTTGATCTTGCGGTCCAGCTTGTGGCGGGCAAGGTCTTCCTCGGCCCAGGTCGTCTCGCGCCAGTCCTCGAAGGCGTCGAACCCCTTGTCGAGGCGCTTGAGCTCTCCCCGGTCGAGCCAGAGCATCCCCCTGGCCAGCGACCGCAGGAAGGCGCGGTCGTGGCTGATCAGGACGAAGGCCGTGCGGGTGTCGCGCAGGAAGGTCTCCAGCCATTCGATCGCGGTCACGTCGAGGTGGTTGGTCGGCTCGTCCAGGAGCATCAGGTCTGGTGCCTCGGCCAGCAGCTTGGCCAGCGCGGCGCGGCGGCGTTCCCCTCCCGATGCGGTGGCTACGGGAGTGGCCGGGTTGAAGTGCAGACCCTCTGCCGCCTGTTCCACCCGGTAGCGCAGATCCTCGGGCAGGCCACTTTCGGCGAAGTCGCCAAGCGTGCGGAACCCGGTCAGTTCCGGCTCTTGCTCCATGTATCCGACGCGGGTGCCGGGGGGCAGGATGCGCTCGCCGCTGTCGGGATCGACGAAGCCCGCCATGATCTTCATCAGGGTCGACTTGCCCGACCCGTTGCGCCCGACCAGCGCCAGGCGGTCGCCCGGCTGGACGACGACAGAGGCTCCGTCGAAGACCGGATTGCCGCCATGCGTCAGGTGGATGTCGTTCAGTTGCAGGATGGGTGCGCGTGCCATGGGGGCGAGCTACAGAGGCGGCCGGGCGGCGTCAACTGCGGGCCTGCGTGGACGACCCCGTGACAATCGGCAGGGGAACGCGGCATTGGCGCGACGGCACCTGCCGGACACATCGGAAAATCTCGATACGGGCCTTTTCAATTCCGGGGCGCTTGCATAAGACGGCGTGACGTTGAGGGCGGGATGACCCCGCAGACTGAAGGGACGAAGATGATAACGATTACGACGACCGCCGACCTCGCGCGTTTCTGCGAGGCCGCCAAGGCCGAGGCCTATGTGACGGTCGATACCGAGTTCCTGAGGGAACGGACCTATTACGCAAAGCTCTGCCTGATCCAGCTGGCGCTGCCGGGCAAGGACGGCGAGGCGGTTCTGGTCGATCCGCTGGCCTCGGGCCTGTCACTTGAGCCGCTCTATGACCTGTTCCGCCACCCTGGAACCGTCAAGGTCTTTCATGCGGCGCGGCAGGATCTGGAGATCTTCTTTATCGACGGCGGGCTGATTCCGGCGCCCCTGTTTGACACGCAGGTTGCCGCCATGGTCTGCGGCTTTGGCGAGCAGGCGGGCTACGAGACCCTGGTGCGCAAGATCGCCAAGGCCGATCTGGACAAGACCTCGCGGTTCACCGACTGGTCGCGCCGCCCGTTGAGCGAGGCGCAGAAGGTCTATGCGCTGGCGGACGTGACGCATCTGCGCGTGATCTACGAATTCCTCTCGGCCGAGCTGGACCGCACGGACCGCCATAAATGGGTGGAAGAGGAAATGTCGGTGCTGACCGCGCCCGAGACCTATGTGACCAAACCGGAAGATGCCTGGGAGCGGGTCAAGACGCGCACCACTTCGGGCCGGTTCCTTTCGGTCGTGCGGGAGCTTGCGCGGTTCCGCGAGACCTATGCGCAGGAACGCAACATCCCGCGGTCGCGGCTGTACAAGGATGATGCGCTCTTGGAGCTT
>JBJOQI010000298.1:0-4148 GCA_046050045.1 Pseudomonadota bacterium
CTTGCCGTCGGCGGGGAAGGCCATCTGGGTCGTCGCCGAGGCGGCGGTCGTCTGCGCGCCGAGGTCGGGGGTGGCGGGCTTGGCCACCGGCTCGGATGCCGGGGCCGGGTTCTCGGCCGGAAGCGGCTTGGACGATGACGGCGGCAGCGGCGTGGGCGAGCCTTCGCCCGGAGCCGAGGGGATGGCCGTAGCCGCGACCGGCTTCGGCGCGGCGGCGCTGGCGACCGGGATCAGCAGATACTGGCCTTCGCGCACGGCAAGGTCGCTGCCAAGGCCGTTCCAGTCGGCCAGGGCCTTGACGTCGACATTGTAGAGCCGTGCGACCGAATAGGCGGTCTCGCCCCGGCCGACCTGATGGCGGACCGGTTCGGGCCCCGAGGGGGCCTGGGCCCGGTCGATGGCGCCCGAGGCGATGGAGGTGACGTCGATCGACCCGCCAGAGGCCGAGGGGCCGCCGCCGATGGTCGCGCCCGGCTGCGGCAAGGTGCCGATTGCCGGGGCGGCCGTCCCGGCACCGGCCTCTACCCGGCGGGGCAGGGCCAGCACCTCGCCCGCGCGAAAGACCGTGCCGGGCGAAACGGCGTTGTAGTTGCCAAGCTCGTTGGCGGGCAGACCGATCCGGGCGGCGATGCTGTCGACGGTGTCGCCCTGGCGGGCGACCGCGACCTGATAGCCGGGGTAGGAGATGATGCCGCGCCCGTCCGGTGTCGGGCGGTTGGCTGCCGCCGTTCGCGCGGCGTCCGAGGTGTCGAACCCCCCGCGCCCGAAATGGCGCAGGTCGCCGTCAAAGCTGCCGTCCTGCTCGCAGGCGGCCAGCGCCAGCAGACTGACGCCGATCAGCGCCCAGCGGGCGGCGCGACCGCCACGGTTTCCGGAAAATGCTCGCATCCTCGTCTCCCCGGTCCTGTTTGCCGGACCTTTGGCACATCATGTGGTTCGCAGAACGCGGACCAGCCCTAATCCTGTCCCAGACCCTCGACCAGAGGCACGAAGCGCACCGGCCGCAGTTCTTCGTACTCAAATCCTTCGGCCGTCCGCGTGACCTTGATCAGAGACTGAACAGCATCCGACTGGCCGACCGGCAGCACCATGATACCGCCGATGCGAAGCTGAGCCAATAGGGGGCCGGGCGGGTCTTCGGCGGCGGCGGTCACGATGATGCGGTCGAAGGGCGCATGGTCGGGCAGGCCGAAGCTGCCGTCGGCCGCAAAGGCGATGATGTTCACAAGGTCGAGGGCGCGAAAGATCTCTTCGGCCTCGCGCACCAGCTTGCGGTGGCGGTCGATCGTGTAGACGCGCCGGGCAAGATGGCTGAGGATCGCGGCCTGATAGCCCGAGCCGGTTCCGACCTCGAGCACCTTGTCGCGCGGGGTCACGGCGAGCGCCTGGGTCATCAGCGCGACGACCGAGGGCTGGCTGATCGTCTGGCCGCAGGCGATGGGCAGGGGCACGTCGTCATAGGCGCGGGCCGCGAAATGTCCGCGCACGAAGAGACCGCGGTCGATCGCCTCCATCGCGGCAAGGACGGCGGGATCGGTGACGCCATGCGACCGCAGCGCGAACAGAAAACGCATCTTCCGTTCGGCGGTGTCGTCGGTCATCCGAGTTTCCCGGCAAGGGTTTCGAGGTGGTCGTGCGCCGTCAGGTCGGCGCGCATCGGCGTGATGCTGATGTAGCCCTCGAGGTTGACGGCAACGTCAGAGCCCGGGGCGGTCGGGTCGTGCTGCGGCCCGCCCTTGATCCAGAGGAAGCGGCGCCCCGAGGGGGACAGGTGCGGCTCGACCCCGAAGCGGGTGTCGCGGCGGTAGCCCTGGGGCGCGACGCGGAGACCCTTGACGCGGCTGGCGGCAATGGGTGGGAAGTTGACGTTGTAGAACAGGCGGTAGTCGGCCTGGTCCCAGACGCCGTGGTCGAGCAGGCGGCGCACGACACCGGTGCCAAGCTGGCGGGCGGCATCGAAGCTGTCGTCGAGCTCGTCGGTTTCGGGCCCCATGAACTGGCTGAGGGCGATGGCCGGAATGCCCTGAAGCGCGGCCTCCATCGCGCCGCCGATGGTGCCGGAATAAAGCACGTTCTCGCCCGCGTTGTTGCCGCGGTTCACGCCTGACAGGACGAGATCGGGGCGCGCGCCCTGAAAGACGTCGTAGAGGCCGGCCAGAACGCAGTCGGCGGGCGAGCCTTCGGCGGCAAAGCGGCGGGGGCCGAGCTTGGCGATCATCATCGGGTGGGTGTAGCTGATGCAATGCGCGACGCCCGATTGCTCGAAGGCGGGGGCGACGGTCCAGACCTCGCCCGCGGGGCCGGCGATGTCGGTGGCGATGGCGTGCAGAACCTCGAGCCCCGGCGCGTTGATCCCGTCGTCGTTGGTGATGAGGATGCGCATCCGGCTGCCCTGTCTGGTGTCAGCTTGCCTGATAGACCGTCAGTGCGGCGAGGTAAAGCTGTGGTGCCTGCGGGTTTCGAGGTGCGACAGCAGGAGGCTGAACAGGATGCAGGCGGTGAACAGATAAAGGCCCCAGCCGGTCTCGAGCCGACCCACGCCGACGCCCTTAGCCACGACGATGTAGAGCGCGACAAGGAAGATGTCGGCCATGGCAAGGCGGCCGAGGGCGTGGACCAAGGGCAGGAGGCGCGGCGAGGCGTGGCCGAACTGCACAAGGGCCAGGGCCAGGGTCTTTGCGAGTGGTGCGACCAGCGCAAAAAGGGCGACGACGAGGGCGAGGAAGATGTCCTCGGACCAGAGCGAGGTGATGCCGGTCATCACCGAGATGGCGTCAAGCTCGAACAGCGGCAGAAGGCCCGCGCGCAGCAGCGGCGCGAACCACGAGACCGGGAACAGGACCAGAAGGGCGAGGTTCAGGTAGCGCATCAGTGCCGGGGCTGGTCATCGTCCGGGCAGAGGGAAAGGTCGGTCATGTCTTCGGTCAGGCGGCCCGTCGGCGGGAACGCTGGTGCGGCTTGCCCGACGGCAGGATGATCCAGACCCAGAAGAGCAGCCAGGACAGCAGCGCGCCAAGCCCGTGCGCCCGGGTCATGTCGAAGGAGAAGGCGCCGGGCGCCGGCAGGCGGGTCGTGGCCAGGATGACGATGTTCACCAGAAGGACCGCCAGCGCCGCGCCGGCCAGCCCCAGCATCGGCATCCAGGTCCGGGGCTCGTCCGACCGGGCACGGCGGCGATGCACGCGGCGGAGCGCGGACAGCAGCACAAGCAGGGGCGGTCCGAGCAGCAGGACGACCAGAACGAACAGGCCTGAAATCACCATCGGAAAGCTTCCCTCGTCTGGCAGGAACAGAGGTCAGAACGCGGCGAATTGTAGGGTCGCGGAGCCGGGCTGTCAAACCGGGCGGGGGATTGCCGCCGGGCGGGCGCGGTCACCGGATGCTTTCGATCGGGCCGGTGGCGCGGCCGTGCACGAACTGGTCGACCGCCGCATCGCCGCTGCTGTCGAGCGCGGCGACCGGCCCGGTCCAGAGGATGACGCCCTGATGCAGCATCGCGACTCTGTCGGCGATCGCGCGGACCGAGGACATGTCATGGGTGATCGTGATGGCCGTCACGCCCATTTCGGTCACGATCTCGCGGATCAGCGCATTGATGACGCCCGCCATGATCGGGTCGAGACCGGTGGTCGGTTCGTCGAAGAAGATGATCCCGGGTTCTGCCGCGATGGCGCGGGCAAGGCCCACGCGTTTCTGCATGCCGCCCGAAAGCTCGGCGGGAAACAGGTCGGCGGTCTGCGGGCCGAGGCCGACGCGACGCAGCTTGGCCAAAGCGATCTCTCGCGCTTCGGCCCTGGGGCGGGCGGTCGGGCCGCGCAGCAGGCGAAAGGCGACGTTCTGCCAGACGGGCAGCGAGTCAAACAGCGCGCCGCCCTGAAACAGCATCCCGAAGCGCGACAGGAAGGCATCGCGCCCGGCGGTTGCGGCGTTCTGGCCGTCGACGGTGATGGTGCCGCCGTCGGGCCGGACCAGCCCGAGGATGCATTTCAGCAGCACCGACTTGCCGGTGCCCGACCCGCCGATGACGACCATGCTGGTGCCGCGCGGCACGGTCAGGTCCACCCCACGCAGGACGTGGTTCTGGCCGAAAGACTTCGTGACAGCGCGAAGCTCGATCATGCCGAGAAGAATGCCTCCGTCAGCAGGTA
>JBJOQI010000299.1:0-9438 GCA_046050045.1 Pseudomonadota bacterium
CCAAGCCTGGCGAGGGTGGACAGCTTCCGGGCCCGAAGGTGTTCCCGTGGATCGCGAAGACGCGCCACTCGACGCCGTGGGTCGGGCTCATCTCGCCGCCGCCGCATCACGACATCTACTCGATCGAGGATCTGGCGCAGCTCATCTATGACCTGAAACAGATCAACCCGCGCTGCAAGGTGACGGTGAAGCTGGTTTCGGCCTCTGGCGTCGGCACCATTGCCGCCGGCGTGGCCAAGGCCAAGGCAGATGTGATCCTGATTTCCGGCCATAATGGCGGCACGGGGGCCTCGCCCGGCACTTCGATCAAATATGCCGGTCTGCCGTGGGAAATGGGTCTGACCGAGGCCAATCAGGTTCTCACCATGAACAACCTGCGCGAGCGCGTGACGCTGCGCACCGATGGCGGGTTGCGCACGGGCCGCGATGTGGTGATCGCCGCCATGCTGGGCGCCGAGGAATACGGCATCGGCACGGCAGCCCTGATCGCCATGGGCTGCATCATGGTGCGTCAGTGCCAGTCGAACACCTGCCCGGTGGGCGTCTGCACCCAGAACGAGGCGCTGCGCCAGAAGTTCACCGGATCGGCCGACAAGGTGGTGAACCTCATCACCTTCTACGCCCAGGAAGTGCGCGAGATCCTGGCCCAGATCGGGGCGCGGTCCTTGGACGAGATCATCGGGCGCGCCGACCTGCTGAACCAGGTCAGCCGCGGGGCCGCGCATCTGGACGACCTTGACCTGAACCCGCTGCTCATCACCGTCGATGGCGCGGACAAGATCGTCTACGACCGCTCGAAGCCGCGCAACGCCGTGCCCGACACGCTCGATGCCGAGATCGTCAAGGACGGCGCTCGCTTCTTCGAGGATGGCGAGAAGATGCAGCTGTCCTATGCCGTGCGGAACACCCACCGCACCATCGGCACGCGCGCTTCAAGCCACATCGTCAAGCGCTTCGGGATGCGCAACGCCCTGCAGCCCGACCACCTGACGGTGAAGCTGACCGGTTCCTGCGGCCAGTCGCTTGGTGCCTTCGCGGCACCGGGGCTGAAGCTCGAGGTGATGGGCGATGCCAACGACTATGTCGGCAAGGGCCTGTCGGGCGGCACCATCGTGGTGCGTCCGCCGATGTCCTCGCCGCTGGTGGCGTCGGAAAACACCATCATCGGCAACACCGTGCTGTATGGCGCGACCGACGGGCACCTGTTCGCCGCCGGCCGCGCGGGCGAGCGCTTTGCCGTCCGCAACTCGGGCGCGAAGGTGGTGATCGAGGGCTGCGGGTCGAACGGCTGCGAATACATGACCGGCGGCGTCGCGGTGATCCTTGGCCGGATCGGCGCGAACTTCGGCGCGGGCATGACCGGCGGCATGGCCTATGTCCACGACCCCGATGGCGTGGCCGAGGACTACATGAACCCCGAGTCGATCCTGACCTGCGCCGTGTCGCATCCGCATTGGGAAGCACAGCTGAAGGGCCTGATCGAACGCCACCTCGCCGAGACGGGCAGCCAGAAGGCCGCCGCGATCCTGAACGACTGGGACCGCGAGCGCGCGAACTTCATCCAGGTCTGTCCGAAGGAAATGCTGCCGCATCTGGCCGCGCCCCTGTCGGCGGAACCGCAGGCCGTGCCGGCCGAGTGAGCCGTCACTTGGAAAGGGCAGCAAAGGGGCCGGTTCTCCGGCCCCTTTCGCTTGACGGATTCAGGGGTAGCGTGGTCTAGCTCGCGCATGGCGACAGGGTCGAAATCATCGTCCGGAAAATCCCGGGCCAAGTCGAAAACGGCACCGGAAAAGTCGCCAGCCGCGCCGCGCCGGTTGCTGCGGCCGCTGCTGCATTACGTGGGTCTGGCGGCAACAGGCCTTGCGGCGCTGATCCTGTTCCTGATCCTTGTCTTTGCCATCATCAACCCGCCGCGTGGCTTCTACATGATCGCCGAAAGCTGGCGTCAGGGCGGAATCGAGCGCGACTGGGTGCCTCTGGAAGACATCGCCCCCGAAATGGCCCGGTCGGTCGTCGCGGCCGAGGACGCGAACTTCTGCCTGCACTGGGGTTTCGACATGGCCGCGATCCGGCAGGCGCTCGATGAAGGGTCCGGACGCGGGGCCTCGACCATCAGCCAGCAAGTGGTGAAGAACGTCTTCCTCTGGCAGGGTCGAAGCTGGGTCCGCAAGGCGATGGAGGCCGCGATCACCCCGGTGCTGGAACTGGTCTGGACCAAGCGCCGCATCGTCGAGGTCTACCTGAACGTCGCTGAAACCGGGCGCGGTGTCTTCGGGGTCGAGGCGGCCGCGCAGCACTATTTCGGCGTAGCCGCCGCCGACCTGTCGCCGACACAGGCGGCCCGCATCGCGGCCGCCCTGCCCGACCCGAAGGACCGCGACCCCGCCAACCCCTCGGGCTATCTGCGCAAGCGCGCGGGCCAGATCATATCCGGCGCCGAGACGATAGCGGCGGATGGCCGATCGGCCTGCTTCGAGGATTGATCCCCCCGCGCCCCGGGGCTATCAGGACTGAAGTTTCACGGGATAAACGACCTGATGGCGCGCCTTTACCACGTTCCGCTCTCGCCCTTCTGCCGCAAGGTCCGCCTGACGCTGGCGGAAAAGAAGATCGAAGTCGAACTGATCGAGGAGCGCTACTGGGAACAGGGCCAGGACTTCCTGCGTCGCAATCCGGCCGGCAAGGTTCCCGTGCTGAAGCTCGAGACCAAGACGCTCAGCGAAAGCCAGGCGATCTGCGAATACCTCGACGAGACGGTGCCGAACCCGCCGCTGATGCCGCGCAACCCCGACGCCCGCTACGAGGTGCGCCGCCTCTGCGCCTGGTTCGACGACAAGTTCCACGCCGAGGTCACGTCGAACCTGCTTTACGAGAGGGTGAACAAGAAGATCATGGGGCTGGGCTATCCGGAATCGAAGAACGTCAAGACCGGGTCGCAGAAGATCAAGTATCACCTCGACTATCTGAGCTGGCTTCTGGACCAGCGCCGCTGGCTGGCGGGCAACGAGATGACGCTGGCCGATTTCACCGCCGCCGCGCATCTGTCGAGCCTAGATTACATCAGCGACGTCGACTGGGACCGGCAGGCCAACGTCAAGGAATGGTACGCCAAGATCAAGTCGCGGCCGGCCTTCCGGTCGCTGTTGGCCGACCAGGTGCCGGGGTTCCCTCCGCCGCCGCATTATGCCGACCTGGACTTCTGATCCGCAGCCGGGGGGCCAGCCCCCCGGACCCCCCGGAGTATTTCGGTCAAGATGAAGCTGGAGCTCAGGAACAGGCTGGAGGCAAGGGCACGCGAGGAAGGCTTCGCGAAGCTTGGCATCTGTGCGCCCGACGCGGTCCCCGAGGCGGCGGGGCGGCTGGCCGGGTTCGTGGCCGAAGGGCTGCACGGCCAGATGGGCTGGATGGCCGAGCGCATGCACTGGCGCGGTGATCCTGCGGCGCTCTGGCCCGAGGCACGGTCGGTCATCATGCTGGCCGAGACCTATACGCCGGATCACGATCCGCGCGACGTGCTGGCGATGCCGGAGAAGGCGGCAATCAGTGTCTATGCCGGCGGAAAGGACTACCACGACCTTGTGAAGCGGCGGCTGAAGCGGCTCGGGCGCTGGCTGCTCGACCAGGTGCCGGGCGCGGAGATCAAGGTCTTTGTCGATACGGCCCCGGTAATGGAAAAGCCGCTGGCGCAGGCGGCGGGACTGGGTTGGCAGGGCAAGCACACGAACCTTCTGTCGCGCGATCTTGGCAACTGGTTCTTCCTTGGCGCGATCTTCACCACCGTCGACCTGCCAAAGGACGCACCCGAAGTCAGCCATTGCGGCAGCTGCACCGCCTGTCTCGACATCTGCCCGACCGGTGCCTTTCCCGCGCCTTACCGGATCGACGCGCGGCGCTGCATTTCCTATCTGACGATCGAGCACCACGGGCCGGTGGACAAGGATCTGCGCCCGCTGCTGGGCAACCGGATCTATGGCTGCGACGACTGTCTGGCGGCCTGCCCCTGGAACAAGTTCGCCGCCGCAGCGCATGAAACGGGCTATGCCAGCCGTTTTGCCGCACCGCAGGACCTGGCTTTGCTGGCGGGCCTCGATGATGCGGCCTTCCGGCAGGTGTTTTCGGGAAGTCCGATCAAGCGGATCGGGCGGAACCGCTTTGTGCGGAATGTGCTTTATGCCATCGGCAACAGCGGATCGGACCGGCTGCGCGCCTCTGCCCTTGGGCTTGTCGACGATCCGGACCCTGTCGTTGCCGATGCGGCGCGGTGGGCGGTGGAGCGCATCGACCGGACTGGCTGAGCGCGCGGCAACCGGCGAAACCTTGCGCGCCCGGCAACTCTGCTCTGGGCATGGCAGACAAAGGGCGGCATTCTTCCCCTAGTTGAACGAAGGAGGTTCAAGATGACTCGGCATGTTTCGGATCACTCGCGCACCACGTCCAACGCCCGTGTCCTGAGGTTCCTGACAATTGCGCGTCAGGGCGCGGACGGCTCGCCTCACAAGGTCTGGAAGAACCTGCACGCCCAGCCCGCGACGCGGGTGGCGACCGCGCGCCTGCGCCAGTTCTTGCGGATCGAGCGTAACCATTTCGCCTGATACCGGTGGCATTCCGCCCCGGCGGCAGTTCAAGGAGAAGACATGAAACTCAAAGCCATTGCCCTGCTTTCTGCCTTTGCGGCCCTCACCGCGTGCCAGCCCGGAGGCGACCCGGTCATAGCCGGTGCCGCGACCGGTGCCGCCATCGGTGCGATCGTGGCGGATGACGGCAAGAAGACCGAGTCGGCGATCCTTGGTGCCGCGGTCGGCGCGGCTGCGGGCGGGCTTGCCGGGGCGGCGGGCCAGGGACGTCAGTGCCGCTACACCTATCCCGATGGCACCAGCGAAGTGAAACCCTGCCGCAGGCGGTAAGGCGGGCCGGGACATTCGGGCAAAGAAAAAGGGGCCGCACGCGGCCCCTTTGTTCGTTCTGACGCGCCGTCAGGCACGCACCAGACGCTCGTACTCCGTCGCGACACGTTTGGTGAGTTCACCCACTTCAAAGGTGTAGTCGCCGATCTGGCCCACCGGGGTCACCTCGGCCGCGGTGCCGGTCAGCCAGCATTGCTCGAACGTCGCCAGTTCCTCGGGCATGATGTAGCGTTCGTGGACCTTGATCTGCATGTCCCGCAGCATCCCGATGACGGTCTGCCGGGTGATGCCGTTCAGGATGCAGTCCGGGTTCGGGGTATGAACCTCGCCGTCCTTGACGAAGAAGATGTTGGCCCCCGTCGCCTCGGCCACATAGCCGCGGAAGTCGTAGAACAGCGCGTCAGAGCAGCCCTTGGCCATCGCGGCATGCTTCGACATCGTGCAGATCATGTAGAGACCCGCCGCCTTGGCGGCCGTCGGGATGGTTTCCGGCGAGGGCCGCTTCCATTTGGCGATGTCGAGCTTGGCGCCCTTCATTTTGGCATCGCCGTAATAGGCGCCCCAGGACCAGCAGGCGATGGCCAGCCGCACCGGGTTGCCAAGCGAGGCGACACCCATTTCATCCCCTGCCCCGCGGAAGGCGACGGCACGGACATAGGCGTCGGTCAGGCCATTGGCCTTGAGGACCTCTTCCTTGGCGGCGTCGATCTGCTCGGCGGTGTAAGGGATCGGCATGTCGAGCAGGCGGCCGGATTCCAGCAGGCGCAGCGAATGTTCGTGGCCCTTGAAGATCTTGCTGTTGTAGCAGCGCTCGCCCTCGAAGACCGAGGATGCATAGTGGAGCGCATGGGTCAGGATATGGACGTTGGCGGAACGCCATTCCACCAGCTTGCCGTCCATCCAGATGAACCCGTCGCGATCGTCGTAAGCCCCGGCCATGATGCCATCCTCCGCAGTTCGATTTGCACTTGTTGCGCAACTTAGGTCCGCTTCGGACATAATGTTGCGCAAATCCGCCGGATCGGTAACAGTTGAGTCTTGGAAAGTCAACAAGGCTGACATAAAATCCGGGCGACATCGGTCAGGGAGCAGGCGCATGGCGGAACCCACAGGCGGCGTCGGGTCGGGCGAAGGGCTGCTGTTCCTGACCGACGAACAGCTGCGCAAGGGCATCGAGGCGATGTTCTTTGCCTATCGTGCCTTTACCGCCGACCCGGACCGGATCCTCGAAACCTACGGCTATGGCCGGGCGCATCACCGGGCGATCCATTTCATCAACCGTCAGCCCGGCCTGACGGTCAACGCGCTGCTTTCGGTGCTGGGCGTCACCAAGCAGTCGCTGAACCGCGTGTTGCGGGCGCTGGTCGACGACGGCATGGTCGAGGCGAGGGTCGGGCGACGTGACAAGCGCGAACGGCACCTGCACCTGACCGACCGGGGTGCATCGCTCGAACGCGAATTGTCCGACGCCCAGCGGGCGCGGATGCGTTCGGCCTACCGGTCGGTCGGGCCGCAGGCCGTGGCAGGGTTCCGTCAGGTGCTCGAAGCGATGATGGACCCGGATATCCGCAGGCTCTATCACTCGATGAAGGACACGGGCGGCTAGGGCATGACAGTGCAGACAGACATACACCTGCTGATCGTCGACGATGACGAGCGTATCCGGGGACTTCTGCAGAAGTT
Organism: Pseudomonadota bacterium; assembly: GCA_046050045.1. Lineage (GTDB taxonomy): Bacteria > Pseudomonadota > Alphaproteobacteria > Rhodobacterales > Rhodobacteraceae > JAOADN01. Next base: position 6,588 of record JBJOQI010000299.1, read on the forward strand.
CCTGATGCGCAATGGTTTCTGGGTGACCGCCGCGCGCGACGGCGACCATGCGCGCCGACTGATGGCGGGGCTGGAATTCGACCTGATCGTGCTCGACGTGATGATGCCCGGCACCGACGGCATCACCCTGACACGCGAGTTCCGGCGCCGGATGACGACGCCGATCCTGCTGCTGACGGCCAAGGCCGACACTGCCGACCGCATCGCCGGGCTTGAGGCGGGGGCGGACGACTACCTGCCCAAGCCCTTCGAGCCAAAGGAGCTGCTGCTTCGCATCAACGCAATCCTGCGCCGCACACCGGTCAGCGTCCCGGTTCCGGCCCCGGCCAAGGTGCTGCACCTCGGCCCAGTGCGCTATGACATCGAGCGGGGCGAGATGTGGCGCGGCGATGCGTTGGTGCGCCTGACGGCGACCGAGGCGGCGCTGATGCGGATCTTCGCGGCCCGCGCGGGTGAACCGGTCAGCCGGGCGGAACTGGTCGACGATCTTGGCCGCGGCGGCGGCAAGGACGGCATCGGCGCGCAGGACCGCGCGGTGGACGTGCAGATCACGCGCCTGAGACGCAAGTTCGAAGCCGACCCGAAGCAGCCGCGCTTCCTGCAGACCGTGCGCGGCGCCGGCTACATGCTTCAGCCGGAATAGACATTGTCTGCACGATCAGCGGCACAACACCGGGAAGGGTCACGCATGGGCACCCTTTTCTTGACCCATCCTTCCGGTCTGGGTCATGTCACCCCGGATGGCCACCCCGAGCGCGCCGATCGCCTGCGGGCGATCCTGGGGGTGTTGGGCACGCCGAAGTTTTCCGCGCTGATCCGGCGCGAGGCACCGGTCTGCGAGGATGCCGACCTTTTGCGGGCGCATACCCACGGCCATGTGAGCAGGATTCGCGCCGCGGAACCGGAGCGGGGCTGGGCGCAGCTTGATCCCGACACCTTCATCTCGCCCGGCTCGCTTGAACCGGCCTTGCGCGCCGTGGGTGGCGTCACTGCCGCTGTGGATGCGGTCGTTTCCGGGCAGGCGCACAATGCCTTTGTCGCGATGCGCCCGCCCGGTCACCACGCCGAACGGGCGGCCGCGATGGGGTTCTGCCTTTTCGATCAGGTCGCGATCGGGGCGCTCCGCGCGCTCGACCATCACGGCCTGTCCCGCGTCGCCGTGCTCGACTTCGACGTGCACCACGGCAACGGAACGCAGGACATCCTGTGGAACGACCCCCGCGCGATGTACCTCTCCTCGCACGAGATGCCGCTTTACCCTGGCACCGGGGCGCCGTCGGAACGTGGCGCACATGGCCAGATGCTGAACCTGCCGCTGGGCCCCGGCACCGGAGGTGCCGCGATGCGGGCCGCCTGGACCCCGGCCTTGCAGGCGGTCGAGGCCTTTGCGCCCGAGCTGATCCTGATCTCGGCGGGCTTCGACGCGCATGAGGCCGATCCGCTGGCGACCCTGCGCTGGGGCGTGGCGGATTTCACCTGGCTGACGCACGCGATCTGCGACGTCGCCGACCGGACCTGCGGGGGCCGGGTGGTATCGTCGCTGGAGGGCGGCTATGATCTCGATGCGCTTGCGGCCTCGGTCGCGGCGCATGTGGAAGTTCTGATGGAGCGGGCAGGATGAACGACATAGCGGCCATGACCTTCGAAGAGGCGATGAAGGCGCTGGAGGATGTCGTGCGCCAGCTCGAATCCGGCTCGGTCGAGCTGGAGAAGTCGATCGCGCTTTACGAACGCGGCGCGGCGCTGAAGGCGCATTGCGAGGCCAAGCTGAAGGCGGCCGAGGAAAAGGTCGCAAAGATCACGCTTGACGCGAACGGCCAGCCCGCCGGAACGACGGCCGTCGAAGGGCTCTAGTGTTCGATACCCGCCTGAAACTGGTGCAGGGCGCGGTGCAGGCCGCGCTCGACGCGGCGATGGCAGGCTACCGCGAGGTGCCGGTCGTCCATGCGATGCGCTACGCCGCGCAGGGCGGCAAGCGGCTGCGCGCGTTTCTGGTTCTGGAAGGCGCGCGCCTGCACGGGTTGAGCGACGCGCAGGCCCTGCCTGCCGCCGCGGCGGTGGAAGCGCTGCACGCCTATTCGCTTGTGCATGACGACCTGCCCTGCATGGACGACGACGACCTGCGTCGGGGTCTGCCGACGGTGCATGTGAAATGGGATTACGCGACTGCGGTTCTGGCGGGTGACGCGCTGCAGACGCTGTCGTTTGCGCTCTGCGCCGATCCGGGCCTTGGCCCGAACCGGGCCGATCTGGTGCTGGCACTGGCCGAGGCATCGGGCGCGCAGGGCATGGTGCTGGGGCAGGCGCTCGACATCATGGCGGAAACCGCCGACAGGCCGCTGACGCTTGCCGAAATCACAGACCTTCAGGCCGGCAAGACCGGGGCGCTGATCCGATTCTCGGCCGAGGCCGGGCCGATCCTTGCCGGGGCCGACCGCAGCCCGCTGCGGGCCTATGCGACGGCGCTGGGGCTGGCCTTCCAGATCGCCGACGACATCCTCGACGTGACGGGGGACGCCGCGAAAACCGGCAAGCGCGTCGGCAAGGATGCGGTAGCGGGAAAGGCGACATTTGTCTCGGTTTTGGGCCTTGAAGGCGCAGGCCGGCAAGCCAGATCCTTGGTGGACGAGGCTTGCGATGCGCTTTCGCCCTATGGTCACGCCGCAGAAACCTTGCGGGATGCGGCGCGCTTCGTTATCGCGCGGGACAACTGATGCCACGGGCAGCCATATGAGCGACCGACCCCAGACCCCGACACTCGACCGCGTGCGTGTTCCTGCGGACCTCAAGGGCCTGTCTGACCGCGAGCTGAAGGTGCTGGCCGACGAGCTTCGGGCCGAGACCATCAGCG
>JBJOQI010000300.1:0-3212 GCA_046050045.1 Pseudomonadota bacterium
TCCGCCGGCCAGCCTGTCGGAAAGCGAATTCCCGGCCAACGCCCCCTGCAACGCGGGCCGGTTTCGGTGCATGATGCCGGTCCGGTCAAACCAATAACCAAGGGGGAGTAGACCAGATGGCGAATTACAAAGGTGGATGCGCTCACGTTCACGTAACCGTGGGGTCGGAGCCCATCGACAACCACGAATGCCATTGCAATGTCTGCAAGGCGGTCACGGGTCAGCACACGACCCATGTGGCCTTTTTCAACCATGGCGACGTGAAGGTGGATCATCCCGAGAAGATCAAGCGTGTGCCCTTCAACAAGGACAACCCGAACGGCCCGCTGGAGATCTGCCTGTGCGCCGACTGTGGCGCCGTGCTGATGCTGGATGACAAGCAAAAGCGAATCCGGGTGGCCGTGCCCAATGTGATGGGTTACGACGATGCGGCCTTCCCGAAGGCCACCGTAGACGGGACGGCCGTCCGTGGGTGCCGGGTAGCCCTTCGTCTCGTCCCAGAAGGCGTGGTAGGTCGCCTTGGGGAAGGCGGCATCGTCATAGCCCATGATGTTCGGCACCGCCACGCGGATGCGCTTTTGCTTGTCGTCAAGCATCAGCGCCGCGCCGCAGTCGGCGCAGACGCAGATTTCCAGCGGGCCGTTCGGGTTGTCCTTGTTGAAGGGCACGCGCTTGATCTTTTCGGGGTGGTCGACCTTGACGTCGCCGTAGTTGAAGAAGGCGACATGCGTCGTCTGCTGGCCGGTCACCGACTTGCAGACGTTGCAGTGGCATTCGTGGTTGTCGATCGGTTCCGCTGCGGCGCTGACATGGACATGGGCGCAGCCGCCTGCGTATTTCGGTGCCATCAAATCCTCCCTGACATTGCCCCTCTCTCCCGCGGGGCATGGGGCGAGACTAGCACGGCTTTCCGTGACGTCAGGGATTCGATTCGCGCGGGTTCGGGCCAGGGCCGGACGGCCCCCCTTTCCCCATCCCCTGCCCACAAGGGGGAGGGGAGGCAAGAAGCAGCAAACTCGGGCATCGCGGTTGCCCAGGGTGCCTCCCTCCCCCCTCGTGGGGGAGGAATGGGGTGGGGGGACACGCACGCCCGGGCCGGACGCAAAACGCCCCGGCCTTTCGGACCGGGGCGCTCTGATGTTCCTTGCGGAAGGTCGGGCTTCAGCCGCGCTCTTCCACGATCCGGACAAGATGCGAGATCTTGTTGACCATGCCGCGCACGGCGGCGGTGTCTTCCAGTTCGCGCTGGCGACGGATCTTGTTCAGGCCAAGACCCTTGAGGGTCGCGGTCTGGATCGCCGGACGGCGCGCGGCCGAGGCATACTGCTCGACGACGATGGTCTTCTTTGCGGACTCGGACTTCTTCGCCATGATCAGGCCTCCGCCACTTCAGCTTCGGGCTTCTTCAGGATGTCGGCGACCTTCTTGCCGCGACGCTGCGCGACCTGACGGGGCGACATTTCCTGCTTCAGACCGTCGATCGTGGCACGGATCATGTTGTAGGGGTTCTGCGACCCCAGCGACTTGGCCACGACGTCCTGGATGCCGAGCATTTCGAAGACGGCGCGCATCGGGCCGCCCGCGATGATGCCGGTACCGGCAACGGCGGTGCGCATCACGACCTTGCCCGCACCGTGACGCCCGTGGGTGTCGTGGTGCAGCGTCCGGCCGTCGCGCAGCGGCACGCGGATCAGCGAGCGCTTGGCCTGTTCGGTGGCCTTGCGGATCGCTTCCGGCACTTCCTTGGCCTTGCCCTTGCCGAATCCGACGCGGCCGCGCTGGTCGCCCACGACGACGAGCGCCGCAAAGCCGAAGCGCTTGCCGCCCTTCACCGTCTTGGACACGCGGTTGATCGCCACGAGACGATCGGCGAATTCCGGGGTCTCTTCGCGCTCGCGACGATCTTCGCGGCGGCCTTCCCGGCGGTTTTCACGTTCTGCCATATCGTCTCTCCTCAGAACTTCAGGCCGCCTTCACGGGCAGCATCGGCCAAGGCCTTGATCTTCCCGTGAAAGAGGAATCCACCGCGATCGAAGTAGCATTCTTCGACACCGGCCTTTTTGGCGCGCTCGGCAATGACCTTGCCGACTTTCTCCGCCGCCTCGAGGTTGTTCTTGCCGACCAGCCCGAGATCCTTTTCGAGGCTCGATGCCGAGGCAAGGGTCACGCCCTTGACGTCGTCGATCAGCTGCACGCTGATGTTCTTCGACGAACGATGAACCGAGAGGCGCGCGCGCCCGTCAGCCATCTTGCGAAGCTTGTTCCGGACGCGCAGGCGGCGCTTGAGGAACAGTTCCCGTTTGCTGTTTGCCATATCCCTACGTCCTTACTTCTTCTTGCCTTCCTTGCGGAAGATGAACTCGCCCTTGTACTTGATCCCCTTGCCCTTGTAGGGCTCGGGACCACGCCAGGCGCGGATGTTCGCGGCGACCTGACCGACCAGCTGCTGGTCGATCCCTTCGATCACGATCACGTCGTTCTTGGGCGAGGGCGTCGTGACGGTGACGCCCTTGGGAACCTCGAAGTTCACGTCGTGGCTGTAGCCGAGAGCGAGCTTCAGGGTGTTGCCCTGAATGTTCGCGCGGTAGCCGACGCCGTTGATCTCAAGCTCCTTGCGGAAGCCCTTGGTGACGCCTTCCACGAGGTTGGCGACCATCGAGCGGACCATGCCCCACTGCTGGCGCGCGTACTTCGAGGTGCTGCGCGGCGACACCGTCACCGCATTGCCTTCGAGAACCACGGTCACGTCGTCGGTGGCCGTGAAGGTGCGGGTGCCTTTCGGCCCCTTCACTTCGACGGTCTGGCCCGAGACGGTGGCGGTGACGCCGGCCGGGATTTCGACGGGTTTCTTGCCGATACGAGACATCGAACCCTCCTCAGTACACGGTGCAGAGCACTTCGCCGCCGACATTGGCGGTGCGTGCTGCTGCGTCGGTCATGACGCCCTTCGGCGTCGAGACGATGGAAATGCCGAGGCCGTTGCGGACGCTCGGGATCGCGGAGACGCCGGAATAGACGCGGCGGCCAGGCTTCGAGACGCGCTTGAGGTCACGGATGACCGGCTCGCCTTCGAAGTACTTCAGGCTGATTTCCAGCTCGGGCTGGCCGTTCTCGGCCTTCACCGGCTCGTAGCCGCGGATGTAGCCTTCGTCTTTCAGCACGTCGAGCACCCAGGCGCGAAGCTTGGAGGCAGGCGTGCGGACGGTCGATTT
>JBJOQI010000301.1:0-5117 GCA_046050045.1 Pseudomonadota bacterium
TTCTGCGCCCAGTATTCGGGAGCGAGCTGGTGGCCGCCGTGGACCAGTTCGTCAATGCTGACGCCCGGCTTCAGCATCGCCATGTTCGTCGCGATGTGGTCGAGCGCGTGGTGGAAGGCCGAAATCATCGCATTCGTGGGGCGGGCGTCGCCGACCCACCAGGTGCGGCTGATGTCGATGCAGAAGCCGTAGGCCCCGATCAGGTCGGTGTCGAAGGCGACGATTTCGTTGTTCTGCACTTCCCGCGGCCCGCATTCCTGGAACCAGGGATTGGTGCGGGGGCCGGAGGCGAGCAGGCGGGTTTCGATCCATTCGCCGCCACGGCGGATGTTGCCGGCGTGAAGCTCGGCCCAGATCGCGTCCTCGCTGACGCCGCCCTTGGGCACGTTTTCGCGGGTAAAGGTCTCCATTTCCACGATGGCGGCTTCGCAGGCGTGGTGTGCGCAGCGCATGGCGAGGATCTCGTCGGGGCCTTTCACGGCGCGGGCGCGTTCGGTGACCTCTTCGCCCTCCATCACCTCGAACCCGATGGCTTCAAGCGCGCGCAGGCCCGCGACCATGATCTTGTCGACGGCGAGGCGGCGGTTGGTGCCGGCGTGGGCGCGCATCACCTCGTCGACCTGGGCCGCGAAGCCTTGGGCTGCGGCGTCGCCTTTGTCGCCGGTCGAGTTGTAGAAGAAGGTGGCCCCCGAACGCAGTTCGCGGACCAGCGGGTTGAAGGTCACGAGGAAGGGCGAGTTCTTGTATTCCCACATCACCATATGGCCGTCGGCGCAGAGCAGGCAGGCACGGAACGGGTTGTGGGTGTTCCAGATCTGCATGTTGGTGGTGTCGGTGGCGTAGCGGATGTTGAGCGGGTCATACATGAGAAGCCCGCCATAGCCGCGCGCCACGATGGCGGCGGTCAGGCGGCGCCAGCGGTAGTCGCGCATCCGGTCCAGGTTGGGGATGGTCAGCCCGGCGGCTTCCCATTCGCGGAAGGCAAGCTGGGTCGGCCCGATCTCGACCCGGTTGTTGTCGTTGGGGGTGCCGTCGGCGAGGTGCAGCCCGCGCGTCGGGTCGATCTTGCGGCGGTCGGAATAGTGGTCGGTCATGGGCGCCTCCGGTCGGGGACAGCCTCGGGCCGGGAGAAGGGAACGTCCTGCCGGAAAGCGACACGGACGCTGTCCGATTCCGGCTTTCGGGGCGGGCAGGCAGCGGATATTGCCGCGGGCATGGATATGCCGCTTCAGAAATCACTGCCGTTTGCGCCGTTCGAGGACGCGCGCACCCGGCGCCTGCCGGGAACGCTGCCGCTGGACCCGTCGGACTGGCTGCGGGTCGATGACGCCTATGCGGGGCAGATGGCGCTGCGCGACCGGCTGGTCGGGACACGCGCGGGCGAGGTCATCGCGGCCCTGCCGGGATCGGAAGCGGCTGTGGCCGAGATGTACGGGAAGATCCTGCGCGAGGAACTGCCGCGGCTGGGATTTCGCCGCGATGGCGAGACGGTGATCCGGCCGGATGGGGTGTCCGTGGCGCTGGATCCGGGGGCACCCCTGCGGACGCTGGCGCGGCTGGTGCAGGAGGACCTCTGCCTGATGCAGCCGGGCGACATGGGTGAGCATGTCCTGACCGCAGCCACCCTGTGCTTTCCGGCGGGCTGGACGCTGGCCGAGAAGATCGGGCGACCGCTGATGCGCATTCACGCCCCGGTGGCAAAGTATTCGGAGGACGTGGGAAAGCGCGTGCAGCGGTTGTTCGACGCGATTCGCCCCGAGACGCCGATGTGGCGGGCGAATGCGCACCGTTCACGCGCGCCGCTGTTCAACCCGCTGCCCGAGGATTTCCCGAAGGACATGGCCGAGGTCGAGATGCCCTGGATCCGGTCGGAACGGCAATGCCTGCTGCGCCTGCCCGAGAGCGGCGCCGTCGTCTTTTCGATCCATACCTATGTGGTGGCGGTGTCGGACCTTACGGCCGACCAGAGCGCGGCGCTTTCGGAGCATCCGATCCACCGGTCCCCTTGAGCCGCGGCTGCTCGAATGGGAAGGGGCGGCGTTTGGCGACGGCCTCGGCCATGCTGAAGGGGCGCATCGGCTGCGAGCGCGGCACGACGGCCTTGACCGAGAGACTGATCAGGCCGGACGGATAACGCTCGCTGGCGGCGACGTGGCGGACCGTCACCTCGACGGGGCCGGGCAGCCCGAGGGTTGCGCCGTCGACCAGCAGATCCTCGCCCGCAAGGCGGCGCAGGATGCAGAAGTCGATCAGCGACAGGACATCGGGCATCGGGTGAACGGTGGGTTCGACGCGGACCGTCTTGCCGAAGAACATCTCGGACCTGGCGGCGGTGACGCCGAAGCGGACGCGCCCGCGCGGGTCAGGGCGATGCTCGATCACCTCGGGGCGGGTGACGAGGCTGACGGGAAAGCCGATGCCGCGGATCGCCGGAATCTCGGAGGGAAGGACCAGCATGTCGGATTGCTGCCAGTGCACGACCAGCGGTATTCCCTGCGTGATGAGGGCGACGAGGGCTGCGTGGCAGACCACGACCAGCGTCGTTTCCGGGATCGGCAGGGTCCGGTCGCTGCGGACGTCCGACACCTCGACGGCGAGCGAGGCGGTGTGGGCGGCGACGCGGGCGGCATAGTCGTTCGGGCGGATGCGCGTGTAGCTGGCCGTCAGGGCCGGGACGAAGGCGGCCGCTTCGGTGGGATGATCGCAGGCAATGACGGCGACGCGCATGGCGCCATTGGTCATGGCCGCGGCCTCACCCGGCCGCAGCGGATCGAGCGCAAAGGACAGCCCAAAGGCGGCAAGGCCCGCGTTCAGGCCCTGCACGATCTCGGCATCTGACAATACCGGAAGCTCCCGGTAATAGCAGACCGACCTGACCGCTGCCGTGTCGAACATCCCTTACCCTTTCAGACAACACCCAATACCCGCGCCATTTGCGGGTCTTCATGCACTGTGCTGCTGTTTCGGGCTGAATTTTGACGCCATGAGGCCAATCCAATGGTGAACGATAGATTCCCGAGACGTTACCGGGCCAGGGTTGACGAAGATAGTATCAACAACCCTACCAGATGTAGTTTTCCGGTGGATAACTCGACTAGGTTTCGCGTATGGCGCGACCGGATGCGCCAGTTCTAGTTCCGGTTGCAGGGGCCGGAATGTGATCGCCGCAAGATCGCGTGAAACCGAGCGAAAACGAAAGGGGCGCCTTGCGGCGCCCCTTGTGTCTGACTCGCGCCGCCGATCAGCAGCTGTAGTACATCTGGTATTCGATCGGGTGCGGCGTGTGTTCGTAGGCGTAGACCTCTTCCCACTTGAGCGCCATGTAGGCCTCGAGCTGGTCCTTGGTGAAGACGTCGCCCTGGATCAGGAAGTCGTGGTCCTTTTCCAGTTCCTCGAGCGCCTCGCGCAGCGAGCCGCAGACCGTCGGGATCTGCGCCAGTTCTTCCGGCGGCAGGTCGTAGAGGTCCTTGTCCGAGGCCGGACCCGGGTCGATCTTGTTCTTGATGCCGTCGAGGCCGGCCATCAGGAGCGCGGCAAACGCCAGGTAGGGGTTCGCCGAGGGATCGGGGAAGCGGGCTTCGACGCGCTTGGCCTTGGGCGATTCCGTCCACGGAATACGGACGCAGCCCGAGCGGTTGCGGGCCGAGTAGGCGCGCAGGACCGGGGCTTCGAAGCCGGGGATCAGGCGCTTGTAGGAGTTGGTCGAGGGGTTGGTCAGCGCGTTCAGCGCCTTGGCGTGCTTCAGGATGCCGCCGATGAAATAGAGCGCTTCCTGGCTGAGGTCGGCGTACTTGTCGCCCGAGAACAGCGGCTTGCCGCCCTTCCAGATCGACATGTTGACGTGCATCCCCGAGCCGTTGTCGCCCTTCATGGGCTTGGGCATGAAGGTGACCGACTTGCCGTAGGCGGCGGCCACGTTGTGGATGACGTACTTGTACTTCTGGATGTTGTCGGCCTGCTGGACGAGGCCGCCAAAGATCAGGCCAAGCTCGTGCTGCGCGGTCGCAACTTCGTGGTGGTGCTTGTCGACCTTCATGCCCATGCGCTTCATGGTCGAGAGCATCTCGCCGCGCAGGTCCTGGGCCGCGTCGATCGGGTTGACCGGGAAGTAGCCGCCCTTGTGGAGCGCGCGGTGGGCCTGGTTGCCCGACTCGTATTCGGTGTCGGTGTTCCAGGCGGCGTCATGCGCGTCGATCTGGTAGGAGACCTTGGACGGCGTGACCGAGTAACGGACGTCGTCGAAGATGAAGAATTCGGCTTCCGGGCCGAAATAGGCGGCGTCGCCCACGCCCGAGGACTTGAGATAGGCCTCGGCCTTGATCGCGGTCTGCCGCGGGCAGCGCGAGTAGGCTTCGTTGGTGTCGGGCTCGACCACGTTGCAATGCACGCAGAGGGTCTTCTCGGCGTAGAACGGGTCGATGTAGGCCGACGAAGCATCGGGGATGAGCTTCATGTCGGACTGGTCGATCGACTTCCAGCCGGCGATCGACGAGCCGTCGAACATGAAGCCTTCGTCGAAGAAGTCATCGTCCACGAGGTCGGCGATCAGCGTCACGTGCTGAAGCTTGCCCTTCGGGTCGGTGAAGCGGACGTCGACATAGGCGACCTCCTCTTCCTTCATCAGTTTCAAGACGTCTTTCTTGTTCATCTTGCGGTGGTCCCTCTGTCAGTGTGCGGGTTGGGGGCGGTCCCCCGAAATCTCAGAGCGCGTCGTCGCCGGTCTCGCCGGTGCGGATCCGGATGGCCTGTTCGACCGACGACACGAAGATCTTGCCGTCGCCGATCTTGTCGGTCCGGGCGGCGGCGATGATTGCCTCGACGGCGGTATCGACCTGATCGTCGGGCAAGACGACCTCGATCTTCACCTTGGGCAGGAAGTCGACGACATATTCGGCGCCACGGTAAAGTTCGGTATGGCCCTTCTGACGGCCGAAGCCCTTGACCTCGGTCACCGAGAGGCCCTGGATGCCGGCCTCTTGCAGCGCCTCTTTGACTTCATCCAGCTTGAACGGCTTGATGATGGCCTCGATCTTCTTCATGGGCAGTCTCCCTCAGGGCATGCGTGGCGGATTCTGGGCCGCGCGAGTTCCTTGGCCCCCTCTGACCACTTGCGGCGT
>JBJOQI010000302.1:0-3962 GCA_046050045.1 Pseudomonadota bacterium
CTGCACCCCGAGCGGCGAGTCGACCACGACCCGGAAGGGCCCCTCCGCCGCCGTCACCGGCAGGACGGCCGCCATCTTGCCATCACGCACCCAGCCGTTGAAATCCAGAGCCTGCCCGCCGGATGTCCGGATACTCAGTCCGACCGGCGCACCATCCGCCAGCAGAAAGCCCGCGTCCGTTAGCAAGGGACCGATCACGAAATGCGTCGCCCCGATCTCGGGCAGCGGCTCGGCCCTCACCTCCAGCGGCCCTAAGGGGCGCAGCGCCCGGACGGTGAAGGGAACCTCTGCCGAAGTCGCCCCGGCGATCCAGAGACGCGCATTGCCCTGCGCGGGGAAGTCGCGCAGCAGCAGCGTCGCGCGCGCCTGGCCTGCAATCGTGGCAGCCGAAGCCAGGCTCGCCTGCCCGCCGGAATGCGCGATGACCAGCGACAGGCCAAGCCCGTCTTCCAGCGGGTTGCCGAAACGGTCCAGGATCGGTGCCGAGGCAACCTCTGCAAAGGTTTCGGGCAGCGCATCGGCCTGCAACGGCTGAAGCACCGGGCTGGCCGAGGCATGGTCGGCCTGCACCACATATTCCGCCCGCGGTCCCTGCCGGCCTGCCACCTCGACCCCGGCGAGGAACAGACCGGCCCGCGACCCAGGGGCGATGTCGACCGCCGCAAGACCGCCGCGGGTCACCGTCACGACCCTGCCCGCGTGGTGGACAAAGCTGGCCCGGGTTCCGTCGGCCACCAGATTGCCAAGGCTGTCGGTCGCCACAGCCACGGCCTGCGCCATGTCGCCGCCCGCGACCAGCGACTTCGCGCCCAACAGGAACGCCACGCTTTCGGCCGGACCGGGGGCGATCTCCACCTGCCCGCGCCCCGGCTCGCCCGGCCGCTCGCGCAGGCCCGACCACCCGGCCCGGTCGCCGGCGGGCGCACCCCGGAACAGCCCGAAGGCGTCGGTGGAATAGCCCTCGGCAGCGACACACATGGGCCAGATCAGGATCGTCAGGGCAAGAAGGCTGCGCATCACCGGACCTCAGAACAACGGGTCATAGGTCATGGTCGTCACCGCCAGCCGCATCGCGCCGTAGCCGCCCGCGCCGCCCAGCGCGATGGTCCCGCCCGCGCTGTGCCGCCAGCGCAGCGCGGTCGTGCCATTCACGCTGGCGGCCTCTGCCGCAAGATCCGACAGGACCTCGACCGCCGCCGCCGCCGGGGCCTCGATCCGGAACGCCGCGCTCTGGCCGGGATAGATGTTGGACGCGACATAGCCCTCCTCGACCCAGAGCACGCGTCCGTCCGGCCCGAGCAGCGTGGCGACGATGCGCGACAAGGTGGCGGTTTCCGTGCCCGTGTTCACCGCCGTTCCGGTCAGCTCCAGACCACCCCCGGCCGCGGTCGCGGCGCGGATCCCGTTCAGGGCGACCCCGCGATAAAGGCCTTCCTCGGTCACCAGTGCCCGCGCCTCGACCGTCGCGCGGGCAGGCTCGGTCGCGAATTCCGGTGGCACGAACAGCTTTGGGTCATACTCACCCCCCGCCAATGCATCGTCGAGCGACAGCACACCCTCGAAGTCGATGCGGAAGCCGCCGGCCTCGGCCCCGAGCAGGCGCTGCGGCACCACTGTCGCTGCTGCCTGCCGGGCCAGGTGCCGATCCCCGCCCGCTGGCCCCGGCCCCGCGAAGAGGTCGGCAAAGACGCTAACATGGGCAGGCTCTGACGCCCGGTTCGACACCTCGCCCACCAGGCTGTAGCGGGAGCCGTGGCGCACCAGCCGCGCCGGGCCCAGGCCGATTTCGGGGCGGTCCAGCCTGTCGCGGTGCAGGTCGGTCTCGGGCCGGGGCTGGCGGCGGCCCACCACGTTCCATGCGGTCACCGGCTGCCGTTGCAGCCTGAGCGGCGTCTGCTCTGGCCGAAGGCCGGTCGGCACCACGAACCAGCGACCGTCGCGCAGCACGGTGCGCAGGGTCAGGTCCTCGGTCGTCGTGTCGAGCGAGGTCATCCAGTGCAGCCGCACCCTCCAGTCGCGCAGCGGGCCCTCGCAGCGGGTGCAGGCGATCTCGGTCCCCGTCAGCTTGCCGTAGGACGCGATCAGCCCGCCGCGCCAGCGCCAGCCGAACAGGGTCTCGTCCAGCGGTGGCCGCGTCGCGGGGTCGAGCCGCGCCCAGGCCGCATCGAAACGGCGGAAGTCGAGATCGTCGAAATAGGCGTGCAGGACCGCCTCGGGCGGCATCGGCGCAAGCGCCCTGCGCATCGCCGTGACGCCCAATGCAACGGCCGCCGACAGCAGCGCCGCAAGCACCACCAGCGCCAGCAGTCGCACCCGGCGCGGATTGCCGAATTCCTCGGCCCGCGCGGCCACCGGCCGGAACTCGGCCAGATCGACCCCGAAGTTGCGCCGCAGCGCGACGGTCAGGAAGACCGCCAGCGCCGACAAAAGCGCCACAGGCGGCAGGATTCCCCACATCGTCGCCTGCAGGACCGGCGTCTCTCGCCGCGGCAGGCGCAGGGGAAGCGTCGGGATATCCGGCTTTTCCCAGACCGTGACCCCGTTCGGCAGGCGGTTCAGCCGGGTCCAGCCCGAAAAGAACAGAAGCGGGTCGTAGAAGGCGTCGTTCGAGAAGACATACTTCAGGCTGTAGGCCTCGGCATTCACCAGGAACTGCCGCAGCGACCCCAGTCCGGGCACGCCGAGATACTTGGCATTCTCGAGCCGCTCGACCGAAAATCGCGTCAGGTCAGGCAGGCGGCGGGCCGAATGATAGTTGCCATCGACCGACAGGGCAGTGGTCTGGGCCGAGACATAGGCGAACTGATCCCCGAAGCCGAGTGTCAGATAGCGCCAGCGGTCATGTTCGTCCTGCGACAGGAACTGCACGATCGGGCCGGGGTCGATCGGCTCGGGCTGGGTGCGCTGGATCACCGGCAGGACAGCGGCCAGCAGCGCGACCGCGACGGTCAGCCCGAAATACCCCGCGATCAGCAAGCGGAAGGCCCCCCGGCCCAGCGCCTGCCGCAAGAGCCGCCCTGACCGGCCATGCAGCAGCCCCGCAATCATGTGCCCGGTAAAGGGCAGGATCAGGATCGACCCCCAGAAGGTGAAGCGGTCGAGCGTCAGGATGTCGAAGGCTCCGTGCAGGATCGCGCGCGGCAACGGCGTCGTGCCGCCGGTACCCAGCAGGACGCACAGGAACAACGACCCTCCGATCGGCCAGAGCCGGGTCGTCAGCGTCAGGTAAAGCGCATAGGGCAGCACCAGCAGCGCCGTGCCCCAGGGCAGCAGGAAGAAGATCAGCCCGAGGTCCGGGCGCGCAAGGAAACTCTCGCGCGTGCCATGCGGGATCGGCACCTGCGTGATCGGGTCGGTGACCGAGCCGTGCCAATAGGCAAAGACCGTCAGGACGATGCCGGCAAGCATGAAGGCGCCAAGCAGCAGGCCCCGCACCACTGGCCAGCCGAAGCGCCCGACCCTGCGCCAGAGCGGTGCCCCCGGCATCGGGCGCAACTCGGCAATCGCCTTCAGGCAGTAGAGCGCGAGCGGAACGATGAACAGGATGCCGCCGAAGATCGTCGTGACGTGATGTCCCGCCGTGGTCGCCGCGCCAAAGATCGTCGCGGCCATGAAATCCCGCCAGCGCCCGAACACGATCCAGCGGTAGACATGCGGCAACCCGTTCAGGAAGATCCCCAGCGAAAAGATCGTCGGCAGCTGCCCGAACAGGTGCAGCGTCTCGGAAATCGAGGACGACAGCACCAGCGCCACTGCCGCATAGCCTGCCGCGCGCGGGGCGACGAAGATCAGGGCAAAGCGGTAAACCCCGACCGTCAGGAACAAGAGCCCCGCCAGCAGCACCAGCACGAAGGCCGCGCGCAACGGCACCAGGTTCATCAGCGCGGCAATCGCCATATGCGCGCCGGGCGGGTAGGTGGTGGTGGCAAACCGGTGTACCAGCGGGGCTCCCAGGGATCGAA
>JBJOQI010000303.1:0-3465 GCA_046050045.1 Pseudomonadota bacterium
GCCTGCCGAAAGAACAGCGCGCCAAAGCCATTCTGGTCGGCATCATCGCGGCCACGGTGCTGCGCATCTTCTTCGCCACCATCACCACCTACCTTCTGGCGATGACCGGCCTTCTGCTGGCGGGTGGCATCCTGCTGCTCTGGGTCTGCTGGAAGATGTGGCGCGAACTGCGCGCCGGGCACGACGCCGAGGAAGCCGCCGCGACCGAGGCCTTGGCAGGCCAGGACCTGAATGCCGACGGAACCATCGCCGGTGGCATGCCGCGCAAGACCTTCAGCCAGGCTGCCTGGCAGATCGTGATCGCGGACGTGTCGATGAGCCTCGACAACGTTCTGGCGGTCGCGGGCGCGGCGCGTGAGCATCCGACTGTCCTGGTCATTGGTCTCGCCCTGTCGATCGCGCTGATGGGCCTTGCGGCGACCTTCATCGCGCGGCTTCTGGGTCGGTACCGCTGGATCGCCTATGTGGGCCTGCTTATCATCCTCTACGTCGCGCTGAAGATGATCCTCGAGGGCTGGCACGAGGTCGGCCCCCTTGTCGAGGCAAGCATCCTCGGCTGAACGGCCGCTTCAGGATCGCGTGAACCACTGGCCCGGCCGTTCGATACGGCCGGGCTTGTCTTTTTCCGCGTCCCGGCCAAGGCTGTCGGCAGGTCCACTCAGTGGCGGAGGCCAGCCGGATGCGATTGGTCAGAGAGATCGACATACCGCCGCTCTGGCTTGGTCTGTCGCTGGTTCTGGCCTGGGCCGCGGGCCGGATTGCCCCAATGGGCTTTGCGGGTGACCGGGCCATCGGGGCGGGGCTCGCGCTGCTCGGCCTTGCCCTGATGCTGTGGGCAATCCTCTGGATGGCGCGCCGCCGCACGACGGTGATTCCCAGACGCGACCCTGCGGCGCTGGTGACGGACGGGCCGTTCCGCTGGTCGCGCAATCCGATCTATCTGGGCGATGCGATGATCCTGGCGGGCGCAGCCCTGATGTTCCATGCGCCACTTGCGCTGCTGCTGGTGCCAGCCTTCGTGCTGCTGGTCACACGCCGCTACATCCTCGACGAAGAGGACCGGTTGCGGCAGGCCTTTGGACCGGCGTTTGACCAATGGGCGCTGGCGACCCGACGTTGGTTGTAGCTGACGCTGCGTCACGAATGGCGGTTGTGAAAGAATCTTTCAAGGTGGTATGAGGGCGCCGGAAAAACCGGCCGGCATTCCGGCGCGCGCGGACAGGATGGGGGGCTTCAGGTGAAGATCGGCACACCGAAGGAAACGTTCGACGGCGAAGCACGGGTGGCGATGACGCCCGACTCGGCGCTGCAGCTGCAAAAGCTCGGGCATGACTGCCTGATCGAGGCCGGGGCCGGGGCGGCGGCGGGGTTCACCGACGCGGCCTACGAGGCGGCGGGCGTCAAGGTCGTGAAGACCGCAGCGGCGCTGTGGAAGGATGCCGAGGTCGTGGCCAAGGTGCGCGGCCCGTCCGAGGCCGAGGCCAAGAAGCTGCGGGACGGCCAGACGCTGATCAGCTTCTTCTGGCCCGCGCAGAACGAGGTGCTTCTGAACAGCGCCAAGGCGCAGGGGGCGACGGTCGTCGCCATGGACATGGTGCCCCGCATCAGCCGCGCGCAGAAGATGGACGCGCTGTCCTCGATGGCCAACATCGCGGGTTACCGCGCGGTGGTCGAAGGCGCGAACAACTTCCCGCGCTTTCTGACCGGACAGGTGACGGCGGCGGGCAAGGTGCCGCCTGCCAAGGTCCTGGTGATCGGCGCGGGCGTGGCCGGCCTTGCCGCGATCGGCACGGCGGTCAGCCTTGGCGCGATCGTCTATGCCTTCGACGTGCGCCCCGAGGTTGCCGAGCAGATCGAATCGATGGGGGCCGAGTTCGTCTTCCTTGAGTTCGAGGCGACGCAGGACGGCGCGGCGACCGGCGGCTATGCGGCCCCCTCTAGCCCCGAATTCCGCGAAAAGCAGCTGGCCAAGTTCCGCGAGCTTGCGCCCGAGATCGACATCGTCATCACCACCGCGCTCATCCCTGGACGCCCCGCGCCGAAGCTGTGGCTCGACGACATGGTGAAACTGCAAAAGCGTGGCTCGGTCGTCGTCGACCTTGCGGCGGAACGCGGCGGCAACTGCGACCTGACGGTGCCCGACCAGAAGATCGTCAGCGACAACGGCGTGACCGTCATCGGCTACACCGACTTCCCCAGCCGGATGGCGACGCAGGCCTCGACGCTTTATGCCAACAATATCCGTCACATGCTGACCGACCTGACGCCGAAGAAGGATGGCGTCATCGACCACAACATGGACGACGACGTGATCCGCGGCGCGACCGTCACCCACAAGGGCGAGATCACCTGGCCCCCGCCGCCGCCCAAGGTGCAGGCCATCGCCGCGGCGAAGCCCAAGGAAAAGGTCAAGGAACCGACTCCGGAAGAAAAGCGCGCCGCCGAAGCCGCTGCCTTCAAGGCGCAGACCCGCAGCCAGTTCACCCTTCTGGGGATCGGCGGGGCGCTGATCCTGCTGGCGGGCCTCTATGCGCCGGCAAGCTTCATGAGCCACTTCATCGTCTTCGTGCTGGCCTGCTTCGTCGGCTTCCAGGTGATCTGGAACGTCAGCCATTCGCTGCACACGCCGCTGATGGCGATCACCAACGCGATCTCGTCGATCATCATCCTGGGCGCACTGATGCAGATCGGGTCCGGCAACTGGCTGGTGATGATCCTTGCGGCAGCCTCGGTCTTCATGGCCGGGATCAACATCTTCGGTGGCTTCATGGTCACCCGGCGCATGCTCGCCATGTTCCAGAAGTCGTAAGGGGGCAGACATGGCTTACGGATTCACCACTGCGGCCTATGTCGTCGCCGCTGTCCTCTTCATCCTGTCGCTCGGGGGCCTCTCGGGGCAGGAAAGCGCCAAGCGCGCGGTCTGGTACGGCATCGTCGGCATGGCGCTGGCGGTTGCCGCCACGCTCTACGGCCCCGGCGCGGGCAACTGGGTCCTGTCGCTGGTGATGGTCGCCGTCGGCGGCGCCATCGGCTGGGTCGTGGCCCAGCGCGTCCAGATGACCGAGATGCCGCAGCTTGTCGCTGCGATGCACAGCCTTGTGGGCCTTGCCGCCGTCTTCATCGGCTTCAACACCCATGTCGAGCTTGTCCGCATCGCCGGCATGGATGAGGCGGCCCGCGCCGCGCTGGACGGCTTTGCCGCCGTCGTCGCGCACAAGACCGGGGCCGAGGTCACGATCCTGCGGATCGAGACCTTCCTCGGCGTCTTCATCGGGGCCGTGACCTTCACCGGGTCGGTCATCGCCTTCGGCAAGCTTGCAGGCAAGGTCGACGGCAAGGCGCGGAAGCTGCCGGGCGGGCATGTGCTGAATGCCGCAGCGGCGCTGATCTCGCTGGTGCTGCTGGTCGTCTACCTGCAGTCCGGCTCGACGCTCGCGCTCATGGGCATGACACTGGCCGCGCTGT
>JBJOQI010000304.1:0-8237 GCA_046050045.1 Pseudomonadota bacterium
CGACACTTGGCGCGACCGAAGCCACGCGCTGGGTTGCCGCGCTGCTTAAGGCACCGCCCTCGCTTGCAGCAAAGCTCGGGGTAGCCGCAGACCGACCCGTCTACATCTTCGGCCAGACCGACGACCCCGAGCTGCAGGAAGCTCTCACCGGGGCTGCTGTGCCGACACCCGGCCTTGCCGTCCAGATCGTCGCCGTGATCGAGACACCGGACGACCTGACCGGTGCGCTTGCCCTGTCGTCGCGCAACCCCGGCCTTCCGGTCTGGTGCGTCTATCCCAAGGGGCCGTCCGCCCGGCCCGGGGACGGGGCAATCCGGGACGCCTTCCGCGCATCGGGCCTGATCGACACCAAGTCCTGCGCCGTCTCGGAGCGTCTGACGGCCACCCGCTACGCCGCCCGGGCATCCGCCCGCTGACGCGCCCCTACGCTCCGACCCTTGCTCGGGGCTTGCAGGCGCGGCAGCTTGCCGCCATATGGACACAGACCACATTTCCACCGGACGGGGCCAGACATGACCACCTTCGACGACCGCGAAAGCGCCTTCGAGAACAAGTACGCGCATGACGAAGAGATGAAGTTCCGCGCCGAAGCGCGTCGGAACAAGCTTCTCGGCCTCTGGGCGGCCGGACTGCTCGGCAAGACCGGCGACGAGGCCGCGACCTATGCCAAGTCGGTCGTCGCCTCGGATTTCGAGGAAGCGGGCGACGAGGATGTGTTCCGCAAGCTGTCCACCGATCTCGGCGCGCTGGCCGACGAGGCGACAATTCGCGCCAAGATGATCGAACTTACCGCCGAGGCCAAGGCGCAGTTGATGAACGAGGCCTGAGGCCGTCACAGATCAGGACATGAGGCGTGGCTCACGTCATCCTGCATGTTCTTGAGGTTGAGAATTGCCCGCCGCCGTGCCACATCGCGTGGAAGGCGGCGGGTTTCGTTTTTCCGCCGTGCATTGATGGAAGGGATCCGACATGACCGACGCGCTTTCCCGGCTTCTGGCCACCCGTGACTGGATCCTCGCCGACGGTGCGACGGGCACGAACCTGTTCAACATGGGGCTCGAGGCGGGCGAGGCACCGGAACTGTGGAACACTGCAGAACCGGCCAAGATCACGTCGCTCTACCGCAACGCGGTCGAGGCCGGGTCCGACCTGTTCCTGACCAATACCTTCGGCGGCAACGCCAGCCGACTGAAGCTGCACCAGGCCCAGGGCCGGGTCCACGAATTGAACCGGATCGGCGCGGAACTTGGCCGCGCGGTCGCCGACAAGGCCGACCACCCGGTCGTCGTTGCCGGCTCGATGGGCCCGACGGGCGAGATCATGGCCCCGATGGGCACCCTGACACATGAGGTCGCCGTCGAGATGTTCCACGAACAGGCCGAGGGGCTGAAGGCAGGCGGCGCGGATGTGCTCTGGGTCGAAACGATCAGCGCGCCCGAAGAATTCGCCGCCGCGGCCGAGGCCTGCTCGCTGTCCGGAATGCCCTGGTGCGGGACGATGAGCTTCGACACCGCCGGCCGCACGATGATGGGCGTGACCTCGGCCGCGATGGTCGATCTGGTCCGCAAGCTGCCGAACCCGCCTCTGGCCTTCGGCGCGAACTGCGGCGTCGGCGCATCGGACCTGCTGCGTACCGTCCTGGGCTTCGTCGCCGCCGGGCCAGAGCAGCCGATCATCGCCAAGGGCAATGCCGGCATCCCGAAGTATCACGACGGCCACATCCACTATGACGGCACGCCCGACCTGATGGCGGACTATGCCGTCCTGGCCCGCGACGCCGGGGCCACGATCATCGGCGGCTGCTGCGGAACAATGCCCGACCACCTGCGCGCCATGCGCAAGGCACTGGAAACCCGCCCGCGCGGGCCCCGCCCGACCCTGGAGGACATCGCGGGCAGCATGGGCGGCTTCTCGTCCGCCTCGGACGGAACCGACGGCGCCGGCCCTGCCCCGCGCGAACGCCGCGGCCGCCGGGGCTAGTCCCGGCGCAGATGCACAAGCAGCGCCGCCGTCAGGCGCGCGCGCGACGTCGTCGGCTTCCAGACCATCACGTATGGCCAGGGCATGGTCAGTGAAGCCCCGGGAAGGCGGCAGATCAGGCCGGCATCCAGGTCCGGCCCGGCCAGCCTTGCAGGAACCAGCGCAGCGCCAAGACCCGCGCGGGCCGCTGCCAGCGCAAGCGAGGTCTGCCCGACCGTCAGGCCATTGGCGCTTGCCCCGTCCAGACCGGCTTGCTTGTGCCACCGTGCCCAGGACGGCGCAGCGCTGTGCGATGGACCCCAGTCGGTATGCACAAGTCTTTCCAGACCATGTCCAGGCGCCGCCACCGGGATGATCTCATCCTGAAAGAGCGTTTCAACGCGATGGTCCGGGTAGAAGTGCGCCCCGTAGGTCAGGCGTACGACCGGCCCGGACAAGTCCACCGGATCGTCCTCGATCCGAAGGTCGATCTCCCCAAGCCCATCGAATCCCGCCAGACGCGGCACAAGCCAGTGATCGGCAAGCGAAGGGATGCAGGAAAGAACCAGTCGGCGCGGCCCGGCCTCCTGTCCGAGATCATGCGCCATTCCCGCAAGTTCGGTGAAGGCGAGATCGACGCGCGGCTGAATCGCCCGGCCCGCATCGGTAAGCGTCAGGCGATTGCCCTGCCGAAGGAAAAGCTTCTTGCCAAAATGCTCTTCAAGGGCGCGGATCTGCAGAGAAACGGCCGCCGCCGTGACACCAAGTTCCGCACCTGCCTTCGTGAAGGATCCGTGCCGGGCAGCCGCTTCAAATGACCGAAGCGCGGTCAGGGGTGGCAGCGACATGTCGTCCCTCCAGAAAATCTTGCGTTAGCCTATATTTTTCCTTGTTGTCTTGCCAGCCCGTCCTGCCATCCTGCCCGCATGGAACCGGAGGCATGACATGCAGGACATCATCGATCTCGACGCCTATCCGCTCGACCGGCCCGACACGCAGGCCTCGCAGGCGCTCGTCAATCGTTGCCGCCGTGCGCTGGATCGCGACGGGATGTTCGATCTTGCAGGATTCATCAGGCCGAAAGCGCTGCTTCAGGCGCTGGACGAAGTAAGGGCGCGCGACAACGCGGGGTTCACGCATGCCCGCGAACACAACATCTACTTCCGGAAGGAGGTGCCGGGGATAAGCCCCGACCACCCCGCCCTCAGAACCTTCAGGACAGTGAACCACACGCTGTGCGCCGACCAGATCGGCGGGATCCTGGAGCGTCTTTACGAATGGCCAGCATTCGCGGCCTTTCTGGCCGCCACGATGCAAAAGGACGCGCTCTACACAATGGATGACCCATTGGCGCGGCTGAACGTCATGACATACCACGAAGGCGAGGCCCTGAACTGGCATTTCGATCGCTCAGAGTTCACCACGACGATCCTGCTGCAGGCGCCCGAGGTTGGCGGACTTTTCGAATACCGCACCGATCTGAGGACGGATTCCGACCCGAACTACGACGGCGTAGGTCGAATGCTTTCCGGCGAAGACCCCGAGGTGCAGCGCGTGAAGCTTGTCGCGGGCGGACTGAACGTCTTCCGTGGGCGCAATACCGCGCATCGCGTCACTCCGGTTCAGGGCAAGACCGAACGCCGGATTGCGGTCTTCTCGTTCTACGACCGCCCTGGTGTGCGAATGACCGCCGAAGAGCAGAAGGGTTTCTACGGCCGCGCGGCCTGAGCCTAGAACAGGCTCAGCTGGTCACCCTTGCGCGGCGGCGGTCCGAAGCTGGTGCAGTCAAGGGGCGCAAGCTTGCCCGACAGGCCACAGCGCCGTGCCGCCACTGAAAATCGCCGTGCGATCAGCTGCGCAAACAACCCCTCTCCCGTCATGCGCTTTCCCCACTCGGCGTCATAGTCCGCCCCGCCCCGCATCTCGCGCAGACGGTTCATCACATGCGCGGCACGGCCAGGTTCATTCCGGTCAAGCCAGTCGCGGAACAGGGGCGCAACCTCCAGCGGTAACCTGAGCAAGATCCACGAGGCGGCCCGAGCACCCGCCGCGGCCGCTTCCGACAGAATCGACTCGAGCTCATGGTCCGTCAGTGCGGGAATGACCGGTGCCACCATGACCCGGACCGGCACCCCGGCATCCGCCAGCGCCCGCATCGCTGCCAGCCGACGCGCCGGAACCGGGGCGCGCGGTTCGAGCCGCCTTGAAAGGCCTGCGTCAAGTGTCGTGACCGAAACCCCGACCGAGACGAGGTTTCGCCGGGCGAGGTCTGACAGGATGTCGATGTCGCGCTCGATCAGCGCCCCCTTGGTGACGATGGACACCGGATGGCTCCATTCCGACGCGACCTCGAGCACGGCGCGCGTGATCCGGTAGCGGGCTTCGATAGGCTGATAGGGGTCGGTATTCGTGCCCATCGCCAGCACATCGGGGCGGTACCCCTTGCGCGCGATCTCGCGTTCGAACTGGCGGGCGGCATCCGGCTTTGCGGTCAGCCGCGTCTCGAAGTCGAGACCCGCCGACAAGCCGAGGTAGGCGTGGCTTGGCCGCGCAAAACAGTAGATGCAGCCATGCTCGCACCCCCGATAGGCATTCAGCGAGCGGTCGAAGGGTATGTCGGGCGACGTGTTGCGCGTGATGACGCTTCGCGGCCGCTCCTCGGCGACTTCGGTGCGCAAAAGCCGCTCTTCCTCGGGAATGTCCCAGCCGTCACCTTCCACGGCCCTCTCGTGCCGCTCGAAACGGCCCGACGCATTCTGCGCGGCACCACGCGCCCGAAGACGCAGGAACGGGTCTGGAGGTGGCAGTGACATTCCGGCAGACTAGAACAATACAGGAACAAATGCCACCTGCCTTCTTGGTCAAAGTCGGTCGCGGCAGCGCCCATGTCGGAAATCGCCAAGTGGACAAAGGGCTTTGGCCGCATTACAGGCAGCAAGACCGCTTCCGGAGACGCGACCATGGCCGACGACGAAATCATCCTGTCCGAGCTCGACGACGAAGAGCTTGTGCTTCAGATGCACGACGACCTCTACGACGGTCTCAAGGAAGAGATCGAAGAGGGCGTGAACATCCTGCTGGAACGTGGCTGGACCCCCTATGACGTCCTGACCAAGGCGCTTGTCGCCGGCATGACCATCGTCGGCGCCGACTTCCGCGACGGCATCCTCTTCGTGCCCGAGGTGCTTCTTGCCGCCAACGCGATGAAGGCCGGCATGGCAATCCTGAAGCCGCTTCTGGCCGAAACCGGCGCGCCGCGCGTCGGCAAGATGGTCATCGGCACCGTCAAAGGCGACATTCACGACATCGGCAAGAACCTTGTCGCGATGATGATGGAAGGCGCCGGCTTCGAGGTCGTGGACCTCGGCATCAACAACGCTGTCGAGAAATACATCGACGCGCTGAAGCGGGAAGAAGCCGACATCCTTGGCATGTCGGCGCTGCTGACCACCACCATGCCCTACATGAAGGTCGTGATCGACACGATGAAGGAACAGGGCATCCGCGACGACTACATCGTGCTCGTCGGCGGCGCGCCCCTGAACGAAGAGTTTGGCCGCGCCATCGGGGCAGACGCCTATTGCCGCGACGCCGCCGTCGCCGTCCAGACCGCCAAGGACTGGATCGCGCGCAAGCACAACCAGATGGCCGCGCGCGCCTGACTGGCCGCCATATTTCCGCCACAGGACCGGCTTGCCCCCGCCACATTGGCCGGGGCAGACTGATGGCCAATGTTGCCCTGCCCGCGGCGGGGCAATCCGATTTGTGTTCCGTTGTCCGGATGTGCCCGCATGTCTCGTCTGCGCCCTGCCCTGATTGCCTTCATGGTTGCCATCGCAGCCGTTGCAACGGTTGCCCTTGCCTATGGCCTCCATACAATCGGCGCGCCGCTCTGGATGATCCTCTTCGGGCCCGCCATGCTGGTGGTCATCGTCGTGATGCGCGTGATGGAACATCGCCGTCTGCGCGCGGCAAGCCAGGACGCGCCGGCCGGAAACTGACGCGACCCGTTGCGTCCCCCTGCCCGATCGGCGCATGTTCATCCCATGTCTGACCCCGGCACCCCGCTTCCGCTTCCCAGCGACCAGACCCTGACGACCGAAGGCTTGCCGCCGCAGCATCGCGGCCGGGTGCTTCTGCTCGCCTGCGGCGCTCTTGCGCGCGAGATCCTCGATCTCAGGGCCGCAAATGGCTGGGATCACCTCGACCTCGCCTGCCTGCCCGCGATCCTGCACAACCGGCCGGAACAGATCCCCGACGCGGTCGAGGCGGCCGTGCAGCGCCACCGGGCCGAGTACGACAGCATCTTCGTCGTCTATGCCGATTGCGGCACCGGCGGCCTGTTGCAGGCCCGCTGCAAGGATCTGGGCGTCGAGATGGTCGAGGGCCCGCATTGCTACAGCTTCTTCGAAGGCAACGCCGCCTTCGCCGAGCGGGGCGAGATGACGGCCTTCTACCTGACCGATTTTCTGGTCCGGCAGTTCGATGCCTTCGTCTGGCAGCCGCTCGGCCTCGACCGCCACCCGCAGCTGCGCGACATGTATTTCGGCCACTACACGACGCTGGTC
Organism: Pseudomonadota bacterium; assembly: GCA_046050045.1. Taxonomy (GTDB): domain Bacteria; phylum Pseudomonadota; class Alphaproteobacteria; order Rhodobacterales; family Rhodobacteraceae; genus JAOADN01. The sequence goes on from JBJOQI010000304.1 coordinate 6,528, forward strand.
TATCAGGCCCAGACCAACGACCCCGCCCTTGATGCAAAGGCGCAGGACTGCGCCGCCCGTCTCGGGCTTGCCTACGAGCGTCGCTTCACCGGCTACGGCGACCTGACCGGGGCGCTTGCCCGGCTTTAGCCTGCGGCCTCTGCGGCCACGGACCGGATGCGCTCGACCATGGCCCGCAGCCCGTTCGACCGCTGCGACGACAGATGGTCGTTCAGCCCTAGCCGCCCGAGTTCCGCCGTCGCATCGACCTTCGCCACCTCGCTGACGGAAAGTCCCGAATAAAGCGCATGAAGGATGGCGATCAGACCGCGAACGATCATCGCGTCGCTGTCACCCTGAAATCCGAACCGCGCGTTCGGTCCGCTGCCCTCGATCACCGGGCGTAACCAGACCTGGCTTGCGCAGCCCTGCACCTTCAGCGCGGGAACCTTGAAGGCCTCGTCCAGCGCGGGCATCGCCTTGCCAAGCTCGATCACATGCCGGTAGCGGTCTTCCCAGTCGTCCAGGAAGGCGAGTGTGTCGGCAATCTCCTCGAAGGCTTCGGTGGCCATGGGGCTGTCTCTTGTGCGGAACGGTCCTGACCTAACGCCCGTCCGGGCCGCCGTAAACCCCGGCTGGCGTTGCCCGGGGCCTTTTCACGCCGGGGCGGATAAGCTACCCAAGGCAAAAGCCAGGGGGAAAGACGAAGCATGACACGACTGGGACGCGCCGGCCTGATCCTTGGAGTGGCCCTTGTGCTATCCGGCTGCGGCGGTTTCCGCGACAGCCGCCTCAACCCCTTCAACTGGTTCGGACGGTCCAAGGCCGGGCCCGACCTCGTGTCGTCCGAAGCCGGGTATCTGGCGAACGATCCCCGCCAGCTTGTCGCCTCGGTCACCGAACTCGCGGTCACCCCGACCACGGGGGGCGCAATCGTCAATGTCGTGGGCCTGCCCCCCACCCAAGGCTGGTGGGATGCCGAGCTTGTGGCCGAGAACTTCGGTGACCCGGTCGACGGCGTGATGACCTACCGCTTCGTCGTCTTCCCGCCGCCGTCGGCGACGCGCAGCTCGACCCCGCAGTCGCGGCAGGTCACGGCGGGTGCCTACCTGACTGACATCGACCTGCAGTCAATCTCCGAAATCGTGGTGCTGGCCGAGACGAACAGCCGCTCGTCGCGCCGCTAGGCGGTCAGATCTGGATGACCCGCACCGCGCCGCGCTGCGCCGACAGGGCAATGTCCCCGGCGCAGAGGCGCAGCGCATCCTCGCCGAAGACCTCGCGCCGCCAGCCCTTCAGGGCCTGAACGTCGCGCTTGCCCGCGGCGATCTCGTCCAGTTCGGTCGAGGTGGCGATCAGCTTCTGCGCCACGCCGGCCGCTTCCGACTTTGCCTTCAGCAGCACCCGCAGCAGGTCTGCCAGGGCCGAGTCAACCTGCAACTGGCTACGGTCATCCTCGACCTTGGGGTAGGTCTCGGGCTTCGCCTCGACCCCGGCCTTGACGGCAGCAAGGATCCCTTCGGCCACATCCCCCTTGCGGGCCTCGCGCAACAGCAGGCGCGACCGGCCAAGCTCTTCGTGCGTCGTGGGCCGGGTCGAGGCCAGTTCCAGCAGCGCGTCATCCTTGTAGACCCGGCTGCGGGGGATGTTCTGCGCCTGGGCATGGCTTTCGCGAAACTTCGCCAGTTCACGCACCACCGCCAGAAACTTGCCGGAATTGGTCCGGGTTTT
>JBJOQI010000305.1:0-6956 GCA_046050045.1 Pseudomonadota bacterium
GGAATCATGACCGGAACGCCAAGGTTGATCTGCGGGCTCCAGTCGCCGTCGGTCTCGGGTCCGCCTTGCAGCTCGCCCGACTTCAGCCTGGCGATCGTCTCTTCCAGCATGGCCTGGTAAAGTTCGTAGCCGACCTCGCGGATATGGCCCGACTGTTCCTCGCCCAGAAGGTTGCCTGCGCCCCGCAGGTCGAGATCCTGGCTGGCCAGGCTGAAGCCCGCGCCAAGGCTGTCTAGGCTGCCCAGCAGTCGCAGGCGTTTCTGCGCGGCGGGTGTCAGGGGCGCGCGGGGCTTGGTCGTCAGGTAGGCATAGGCCCGCACCTTGGCGCGACCCACGCGACCCCGGATCTGGTAGAGCTGCGACAGGCCGAACATGTCGGCCCGGTGCACGATCATCGTGTTCGCGGTCGGGATGTCGAGGCCGCTTTCCACGATCGTCGTGGCCAGCAGCACATCGTACTTGCCATCGTAGAAGGCGTTCATCCGGTCGTCGAGTTCACCGGCCGCCATCTGGCCGTGGGCAACGACGAAAGTCACCTCGGGCACCTGTTCGCGCAGGAACTCCTCGATCTCGGGCAAGTCGCTGATGCGCGGGACAACATAGAAGGACTGTCCGCCGCGGTAATGCTCGCGCAGCAGCGCCTCGCGGATCGTCACGCTGTCGAATTCGCTGACATAGGTGCGGATTGCCAGACGGTCGACCGGCGGCGTGCCGATGATCGACAGGTCGCGGACACCAGTCAGCGACAGTTGCAGCGTCCGGGGGATCGGCGTCGCGGTCAGTGTCAGGACGTGGATTTCCGACCGCATTTCCTTCAGCCGTTCCTTGTGCTGGACGCCGAAGTGCTGTTCCTCGTCGATGACCAGAAGGCCAAGGTTCTTGAACCGGACCGACTTGGCCAGAACCGCATGGGTGCCGATGACAATATCGACGGTGCCTTCGGCAAGGCCCTGCCGCGTCAGGTCGGCATCGCGCGCGGTGACGAACCGGCTGAGCGGGCGGACGCTGACCGCGGTGCCGCGGAAGCGTTCGGCAAAGGTCTTGTAGTGCTGGCGGGCAAGCAGTGTGGTCGGCGCGATGACCGCGACCTGCACACCGCTGACCGCCGCCGCAAAGGCCGCGCGCATTGCGACCTCGGTCTTGCCGAAGCCGACGTCGCCCACGATCAGCCGGTCCATCGGGCTGCCCTGCGTCAGGTCGTCGGTCACGTCTGCGATTGCGGTCAGCTGGTCGTCGGTTTCCTGATAGGGGAAACGGGCACAGAAGGCGTCCCAGTCGTGGTGTTCCGCCTCCAGGATCGGGGCGTGGCGCAAGGCGCGTTCGGCCGCGATCCGCATCAGCCGTTCGGCGATCTGGCGAATTCGTTCCTTTAGCTTGGCCTTCTTGGCTTGCCAGGCCCCGCCACCCAGCTTGTCGAGCAGACCCTCCTCATGCCCATACCGGCTGAGCAGTTCGATGTTCTCGACCGGCAGATACAGCCGGTCACCGCCCGCATATTCCAGCAGCACGCAGTCATGCGGCGCGCCGAGGGCCGTGATTGTCTCGAGCCCCTTGTAGCGCCCGACGCCGTGGTCGACATGGACGACAAGATCGCCGGGGCTGAGCGAGTTGGCTTCGGTCAGGAAGTTCTCGGCCTTGCGACGCTTCTTGGCGGGCCGGATCAGGCGGTCGCCAAGCACATCCTGTTCCGAGATGACGGTCAGGCCATCTGTCTCGAAGCCCTGTTCCAGCGGAAGGACGCCAAGCGCGACCGTGCCGCGACCGTGGGGAAGATCGCGGGCATCGCGGATCAGGATCGCGCCACCAAGGTCTTCGTCTTCAAGCAGGCCCTTCAGGCGTTCGCGCGCACCATCGGAATAGCTCGCGATGATGACCTGCCCGGCCTCACGTCTTGCACGAATGTGGTCCGCCAGTGCCTTGAACAGGCTTACATTCTCCAGCTGCCGCTCGGCCGAGAAATTGCGCCCGATCCGCCCGCCTGCGTCGAGCACGTTCAGCCCCGTCGGCTGCGGCAAGGGCGAAAGCTGGATCACGCGCTCGCCCGAAAGGCGTTCAGTCCAGGCCGTATCGTCCAGGTAGAGAAGACCGGGCTGGCAAGGCTTGTAGACGGTGTCGGACCCCTTGCGCGACTTCATCGCATCAAGCCGGGCATCGTACTGGTCCTCGATCCCCTCCCACCGGGACAGGCGCTGTGCCGTCACCTGATCGTCCAGCATGACGCTTGCGCCGGGAAGGTAGTCAAAGATGGTTTCCAGCCGCTCATGGAAAAAAGGCAGCCAGTGCTCCATCCCCTGATGTTTGCGCCCTGCGCTGACGGCTTCGTAAAGCGGGTCGTCGGTCCCTGCCGCGCCGAACTCGATCCGGTAGTTCTGCCGGAACCGGGTGATGGCTGCCTCGTCCAGAAGAACCTCGGACACCGGGGCAAGATCGACCTGCGCCAGTTTCTCGGTCGTCCGCTGGGTTGCGGCATCGAAACGGCGCGCGCCGTCGAGGACATCGCCGAAGAAGTCCAGCCGCACCGGACCGAGTTCGCCCGGCGGATAGATATCGATGATCCCGCCGCGCAGCGCATAATCACCGGGTTCCGACACCGTGGGGGTCTGGGTGAATCCCATCCGTGCCAGGAACCTGCGCAGCCCGGCCTCGTCTATGCGATGGCCGACCCGGGCGCTGAACGAGGCATCGCGGATCACCTCGCGCGCGGGGATGCGCTGCGTGGCGGCATTCAGCGTTGTCAAAAGGATTGCCGGGGCCGCCAGCCCGCGCGCCAGGCCCGCAAGGGTAGCCATGCGGGCGGCGCTGATCTCGGGGTTTGGCGACATGCGGTCATAGGGCAGGCAATCCCAGGCCGGAAAGGTCAGGACCGTGGCTTCGGGCGCAAAGAACGCCAGGGCCGCGCGCATCGCCTCCATCCGCTTGTCGTCGCGCGCGACGTGGATGACGGGCCTGCCCCTGGCGCATTCGTCGGCAACCAGACGCGCGTCCAGTCCCTCCGGCGCGCCGGACAGCACAAGATGAGATGCGTTGAACATGCGCCAGACCTACGTCACGTGACCCTGCTGTCAAGCCGGACCGGGCCGGTCAGAGCGGCCCGAGAATCGAAATGTTGTAGTTCTGGAGCATCCCCCAGAACGCCGTGACAAAGATTGCCAGCATGCCGAGGATCTGGATCCAGACGCGGTGCACCGCCAGACGTCGGACCAAGGCATCGCCCGTCAGGCCGTCGCGCCGGATCGCCCGCGACGTGCGGATCGACATGACCAGCACGATCGAAAGCGGCATCGCCAGCAGGAAGACCGCCTGACAGAACTCGACCCAGTAATAGAAACCGAGCACCGCGAGCGAGGTCATCAGGAAGGAGGACACCACAAGCAGCGGCGCGGCGGCCACATCAGCGATGTAGATGAAGCGGTTGACGTTCACCCGCGTGATGTCCTCGAAATCCTGCGCGGCCTCGCCACCCTGACGGCGGGCGCGCATCACCATGTCCCAGGGCACGCCCAGAACCCAGTGCGACGCCGACGACCAGGTCACAGCAAGCGCGATCCAGTACCAGAGGTTCGAGAAAGACCGGAGGTCGATCAGGTTGAAGACAAGCGCCGTCCAGTCCACGTGTCCCTCGTTGTCGGGGTTGTCACGCGCCTTGCGTGATCGCGCCTCTTTGTTCGGCACTGAAATGCGTGTAACCCGTTCAGGCACGTCAGAAAAGGCCCCGACGCCATGTGGAACCCCGCGCCCTTCCCCGCTGCACGCTTTCGCCGGCTGAGGCAGTCCGCCAGCCTGAGGAATCTGGTGCAGGAAAACCGGTTGTCGGCGTCGGACCTGATCTGGCCCATCTTCATTACCGATGTTCCCGGCGCGGATGCCGAGGTCGCTTCGATGCCCGGCGTGCATCGTCTGACGATTGACGGCGCGCTTCGTGCTGCCGAAGAAGCGGCGACACTCGGGATTCCGGCGATCTGCCTTTTCCCCTACACGGACCCGGGCGTGAAGACCGAAATGGCCGAGCAGGCCTGGAACCCCGAGAACCTGTCGAACCGGGTTACCCGCGCGATCAAGGCGCGGGTGCCCGATGTCGCCGTGATGACCGATGTTGCGCTCGATCCCTACAACGCAAACGGGCACGACGGCATCGTCCGCAACGGCGAGATCGTGAACGACGAGACCGTCGAAGCCCTGGTCCGCATGGCCCTGGCGCAGGCCGAGGCGGGGGCCGACATCCTCGGGCCATCGGACATGATGGATGGCCGGATCGGCGCGATCCGCACCGCGCTCGAGGCAGCGGGGCATCAGCGCGTCACGATCCTGAGTTACGCGGCCAAGTATGCCAGCGCCTTTTACGGCCCCTTCCGTGATGCCGTGGGGGCCAGCGGGGCGCTGAAGGGCGACAAGAAGACCTATCAGATGAACCCGGGCAATTCCGACGAGGCGCTGCGGCTGGTGGCACGTGATCTGGCCGAGGGTGCCGACATGGTCATGGTCAAGCCCGGGATGCCCTATCTCGACGTCTGCCGGCGCGTGAAGGACGCCTTTGGCGTGCCGACCTTTGCCTATCAGGTGTCCGGCGAATACGCGATGCTGAAGGGCGCGATCCTGAACGGCTGGGTGAAGGACGAGGTGGTGCTGGAAAGCCTGCTTGCCTTCCGCAGGGCCGGCTGCGACGGCATCCTGACCTATTTCGCGCCCGACGCCGCGCGCGCCCTGAAGGGCTGAGCCGCACGCGCCGCATCCGCGCCGCGGGAACCTGCCGCGCGACGGCCAAGACCCGCCGTGTTTCCACAAGACCCGGTGACAGGCACAGCAAATCCGCCTATACCTAGCGGCAACCGGTGCTCAGAAGCCGGGCAGAGGCTTGCGGAAAGGGTGCGCCCCTTCCGCCCAACGGGCAGGAGTTTCACATGCAAAATATCTCTCGTCGGGGTGTGATGGTTTCGGGCGGTGCGCTGCTTGGACTGGCCGCCTGCGGCAACGGCATCGGCAACAACGGCGCCACCAGACTGGACGCCCGCGTGGACGCGACCCGCGACTATCTGAAGGCGAATTTTCCTGGCACGCTTGATCTGATGAACAAGGCAGCGGGCATTCTCTACATGCCGCTGATGACCGAGGCCGGGTTCGGCTTTGGTGCCGCCTACGGGCGCGGCGCGCTACGCATTCAGGATGTGACGGTCGATTACTATTCGGCGACCTCGGCCAGTTTCGGGCTTCAGATCGGGGCCCAGCAATATGCGCATGCCCTGTTCTTCATGACCGAACAGGCGCTGGCCGGCTTCCGGCAGGCGGATGGCTGGGCGGTTGGCGCGGATGCCAAGTATGCCCTTCCGGCACAGGGCGGCTCGCTGGGCGTCGACACGACGACAACGCTTGCGCCCGTCATAGCGCTGGTCTTCGGTCAGGCCGGACTGATCGCCGGTGCAACGCTCGAGGGCACGAAGTACACCCGCATCATTCCCTGAGTCGCGCGGCCCTAGCGCGACAGGGCGCGCAAGCGGTGGATCAGGCTCGAGGTGTCGTAGCGCCCGCCGCCAAGCTTCTGCACGTCCTTGTAGAACTGATCGATCAGCGCGGTTGCGGGCAGCGGCGCGCCGATCTCTTCTGCGGTGTCAAGACAGATGCCAAGGTCCTTGCGCATCCAGTCGACCGCGAAACCGAACTCGAAGCGATCCTCGGCCATCGTCTTGTGGCGATTGACCATCTGCCAGGATCCGGCCGCCCCTTGCGAGATCACTTCGACCAGTTGCGGAATATCGAGCCCGGCCTTTTCGGCGAACAGCAGCCCCTCTGACAGGCCCTGCATCAGCCCGGCGATGCAGATCTGGTTGACCATCTTCGCCATCTGCCCGGCCCCCGACGGCCCGAGCAGCCGGCAGATCCGGGCATAGGCAGCAATGACGGGTTCGACCGTTCCGAAATGCACTGGATCACCCCCGCACATCACGGAAAGCACACCGTTTTCCGCCCCCGCCTGCCCGCCCGAAACCGGGGCGTCGACGAACCCTGCCCCAAGCGTCGCGGCATGGGCGGACAATTCCCGCGTCACGCGGGCCGAAACGGTCGTATGGTCAACGAAGACCGCGCCCGGTGACATTCCGGCGAAGGCACCGGTTTCCCCCAGACAGACCGAGCGCAGGTCGTCGTCATTCCCGACGCAGGCAAAGACGATCTCTGCCCCCGTAGCGGCTTCGGCCGCAGACGCCGCGCGTGCATGGCCGTGGCGCGCGACCCAGGCCTCTGCTCGGGCGGCGGTGCGGTTCCATACAGTCACCGCGTGCCCCTTGGCCGCAAGGTGCCCTGCCATCGGAAATCCCATCACGCCCAGTCCAAGAAAGGCGACTTTCGCCATTCCACTCTCCCGTCTGACAGATTGCGAAGTTCACGTTTCTGCCGTAGTGACCTGCCCTGTCCCTGCCGTCAACCGGCCCAACATCCGGACCCCCGATGATCACGGCCTTTCGCTGGCTTCTGCGTATCGCCTCGGCCTTGCTAGTGCTCGCGGTGGCGGCAGGCCTGCTTGCCTACTACTTCGCGGCACGTTCGCTGCCGGACTACACGGCGAGCTATGACGTTGCTGGCATCGGCGCACCGGTCGAAATTGTCCGCGATACCGCCAACGTGCCGCACATCTTCGGGCAGACCGACGCCGACGCCTACTATGCCCTGGGCTTTGCCCATGCGCAGGACCGCCTCTGGCAGATGACGATGCTGCGCCGGACGGCGCAGGGACGCCTGAGCGAGCTGTTCGGCGCCCGCACCGTCGCGATCGACGAGTTGCTGCGCAGGCTCGACATCTATGGTCTTGCGACCCAGTCGGTCGCCGCACAGGACGCCGAGACATTGGCGGCGCTTGAAGCCTATGCGCGGGGCGTCAACGCCTGGATCGGCATCGTCAACGACGAGGCCAAGGGCCGTGGCGCGCCCGAGTTCTTTCTTTTCGGCTCGGAGATCGCGGTCTGGCA
>JBJOQI010000306.1:0-10290 GCA_046050045.1 Pseudomonadota bacterium
GCAGGGCAACCCCTAGGCCGATTTCCCTCATCCGGGTCGAGACATAGGTCCGGCGCAGGTCCGGCGCGGTATCCAGCAGTTCAAAGGCCTTCAGCCCGTCGGGCGGTCCGACCAGAACGGCGTCTTCCATTGCCGTGCCGTTGCAGCCCGCGCGGCGCATCTCGACATAGGCGGCGGCACGGCTGGGGGCCGCGATCCCACTAGTTTCGGGCGAGGCCAGCTTGCAGGCATAAAGCTGGGCGGCAATGCTCAGGGGCGCCGAGATCTTCAGCGACGACAGGCCCGACCCGATCCGGACGGCGTTGATCTGATCGAACATGATCGACAGCCCGCCCGGCCCGGCCTCGGGCATCAGGCAACCGGCCGACTGCGCCCTGATCTGGCCCGTGGAAAGGCCGCACGCCAAAGCCACCACGGCCAGCCCACCGATGTAACTCCGCATCCACTCGCCCCGACCGCGTTCTTTTGCTGCTGACTTAGCCCGCCGGCAAAGCCGCTGCAACTCGCCGCGGCACGTCAGGGCGACATCGACCTGCGCTGCTTCGCCCGCTCGATCCCAAGCTGGCGTTCGCGCAGGATGATGATGATCCCGGCCGCCACGATCAGGCCGGTGCCGACCAGCACCGTCAGCGTCGGCACTTCGCCGAAGAAGGAAAAGCCCACCAGCACCGCAAGCAGCATCGAGACGTATTCGAAGGGTGCCACGACCGAGGTATCGGCGTGACGATAGGCCGATGTCAGCAGGATCTGCCCCACTCCACCCATGATCCCTGTCAGGACCAGCAGCGCAAAGGTCCCGGCATCGGGCAGGACCCAGCCGAAGGGCAGTGTCACCAGCGACAGGACCGAGGCATTGACCGAAAACCAGAAGACGATCGAGGATGTCGTCTCGTCGCCGACCAGCTTGCGCACGAAGACCTGCGCGAGCGAGGCAAAGACAGCCCCGGTCAGCACCACGACCGCGCCCAGCGCCTCGGTCGCGCCGATCCCCTGCCCTTCAAGCATCGACAGGCGCGGCGACAGCACGATCAGAACCCCGGCCATGCCCAGCGCGACGGCGGCGATGCGGAACAGCCTGACCTGTTCGCCAAGGAACATCGCGGCGAAGATGACCGTCAGCAGCGGCGCGGCATAGCCGATGGCCGTGACCTCGGGCAAGGGCAGCAGCCCCAGACCCGCAAAGCCGAAGCCCATGGCCGTCACGCCCAGAAGCCCGCGCCAGAAATGCCCGATCGGGTTTGACGTCGCGAATCCGGTGCGCAACCCTCCGGTTGCCGCCAGCCAGACCACGATGACGGGAATGGCAAAGGCCGAACGGAAGAACACCGCCTCGCCCGGCGGCACGGTATCCGACGTTGCCTTGATGATCGCCGACATCGCCACGAAGACGAAGACCGACACCACCTTCAGGGCGATTCCGCGCAAGGGGTTCATCCGCCCGGCCCCGACTGGATAAAGACAGGGGCCGCACCGGGGCTCAGCCGTGCCGCGCTGAGCCGCCCGGTCGCGAAGGCGCCGGTATCGAGGTTGATCCGCCAGCCCGCCTGCCGCAGCAGCGGCACCGGCACATGCCCGTGAACGACGATACGGTCACCCAGATCAGCGGGTGGCAGAAGATCGGCAACCTCGCCGTGGCGCGCCCAGACAAGGTCGGCCTTGCGCTGCGCCGTCAGCGGGGTCTCTGCCGCCGCCCCCGCATGGCTCAGCACAAAGCCCGGCGCCAGGGCAAGGACGGGAAGCGATTCAAGGTACCGGCGATGCTCGGCCGGCATCGAGTCGCGCAGCGCGGCAGCAAGGGCCGGCGGGTCCCTGCCGTCGTGGCTGCAGCCATAGGACCGCAGCGTCTCGCGCCCGCCAAAGTCGAGCCAGCCCCGGTTCGCGGCCGGGCTGGCCAGAAAGGCCAGCATCATGTCCTCGTGGTTCCCCAGCAGGCAGAGCCGCGTCAGCCCCTCGGGCGCGGGGGCTGTCAGCAGGTCGAGCATCCCCCGGCTGTCCGGACCGCGGTCCACCACATCGCCCAGTAGCACGATTGTCGCAGGCAGCCCTGCGGCCAGAATCCTCGCCTCGACTTCGCGGTACTCGGTCAGACAGCCATGCACGTCGCCAACGGCCCAGAGCGCGCCTTCGGGCGCAAGCTCGGCCACCGGAACGCGGTACCGGTCCTTCCGTCGCGTGAAGAGTCTGGACAGCGCTGTGCTCATCATCCTGTTCGGTCTGACGCGGGGCGCGGGCAGGCCCGGCCCTGCACCACCCTGCCCCAGCGCCGGTCCAAGCGCCAGTCCAAGCGCTGCCGGTCACGCGCGGAATCAGACCGCCGCCTGCACCGCGCCGATGATCTCGTCCACGATCTCGACCAGCAGCCGCTCGTCCTCGCATTCCGCCATCACCCGGATCAGCGGTTCGGTGCCGGACTTGCGGATCAGAAGCCGCCCCTTGCCGTTCAGGCGCGACTCGGCCCCGGCAATCACCGACTGCACGGCCTCAGCCTTCAGCGGTTCCTGCCCCGTCGCGTAGCGCACGTTCTTCAGCAGCTGCGGCACGGTTTCGAACTGCCGCGCCAGCGCCGAGGCCCTGGCCCCCGAATCCACCATCGCCGCAAGGAACTGCAACGCCGCGATCAGGCCATCGCCCGTCGTCGTGTAGTCGGTCATCACGATATGGCCCGACTGCTCGCCGCCGAGATTCCAGCCCCCCTCGCGCATCCGCTCGACCACATAGCGGTCGCCCACCGGCGCGCGTTCCAGCCGCAGGCCGCGGCCCTGCAGGAAGCGTTCCAGCCCAAGGTTCGACATCACCGAGGCGACAAGGACTCCCTCGTTCAGCCGACCCGCCGCCGCCCAGCGCGCCGCCAGCAGCGCCATGATCTGGTCGCCGTCTGCGACCTGGCCCGTCTCGTCGATGATCATCACCCGGTCCGCATCGCCGTCCAGCGTGATGCCCACATCCGCGCCATGCGCGACCACGGCTTCAGCGCAGGTCCCGGGATGGGTCGAGCCGCAGTTCTGGTTGATGTTCAGCCCGTTCGGGCTGACGCCGACCGGGATCACCTCGGCCCCCAGTTCCCACAGCGCCTCGGGGGCGGCCTTGTAGGCGGCCCCGTTGGCACAGTCGATGACGACCTTCAGCCCTTCCAGCGACAGGCCCGCCGGAAAGGTGGACTTCACCCGCTCGACATAGCGAAAACGCCCGTCGTCGATCCGCTTGGCCCGGCCGATCTCGCCGGGCGGAACCAGCGCGATATCGCCCTCGACCAGCCGTTCGATCTCCATCTCGGCCGCATCGTCCAGCTTGAAGCCATCCGGCCCGAAGAACTTGATCCCGTTGTCCGCAGCCGGGTTGTGGCTGGCCGAGATCATGATGCCCAGGTCTGCCCGCATCGAGCGCGTCAGATACCCCACCCCCGGCGTTGGCACCGGACCAAGCAGCAGGACGTTCATGCCTGTCGAGGTCAGGCCCGCGGTCAGCGCGTTTTCCAGCATGTAGCCCGACAGGCGCGTGTCCTTGCCGATCACCACGCGGTGGCCGTTCTTGCCGTCGGTGCGGAAATAACGCCCTGCTGCCGCGCCCAGCTTCAGCGCCATTTCGGCGGTCATCGGGAAGGCATTGGCGGTGCCGCGCACGCCATCGGTGCCGAACAGCTTTCTCGTCATCGGAAATCTCCTGCGTTCAACGCCCGCCACAGCGCCAAGGCCTGACGAGTTTCGGGAATATCATGGACACGGTGGATCTGCACGCCCTGCGCCAGTCCCGCCAGCGTGACGGCAATGGTCCCGGGCCCGCGCCGATCGGCCTGCGGCTCGTTGGCAAGAGCACCGATGAAGCGCTTGCGCGACGCGCCAAGCAGGACCGGGCAGCCCAGCCCGTGAAAAAGGCTGAGGCCCCGGATCAGCGCCAGGTTATGCGCGACGGTCTTGCCAAAGCCGATGCCCGGATCGACAACGATCCGGTCGCGGGCCACGCCCGCCGCCTCGGCCGCCGCAACCCGTTCGGCCAGCCAGTCATAGACATCCAGCAGCACATCGTCATAGCGCGGGTCGGCCTGCATCGTGGCGGGCGTGCCCTGCGCATGCATCAGCACCAGCGGCACCCCTGCGCCCGCGACCAGCGGGCCGAGGGCCGCATCGAAGCTCAGGGCCGAGACATCGTTCACGACATCCGCACCCGCCGCCAGCGCCGCCTGCGCCACGCCTGCCTTCCGGGTATCGACCGAGATCGGCGTCGTGACGCCCCCCGCCCGCAGCGCCGAGATCACCGGAACGACCCGCGCGATCTCTTCGGCGACCGGAACCTCGGCCGCACCGGGCCGTGTGCTTTCGCCGCCGATGTCCAGCAGGTCGGCCCCAGACATCGCCCGCGCCTGCGTCTGCGCGGCCTCGGGGTCCGTAAAGCGCCCGCCATCGGAAAAGCTGTCGGGTGTCACGTTCAGGACACCCATCAGCCGGGGGCGGTCCATCGACAGTCCGGCCACCGGCGCGCGCGGCGCGGTCAGCCGTGCCAGCACCCCGGCCGGTATTTCCGTCGCCCGGATGGTCGCGCGCCTGCCTGCCCGCGTCAGCACCTCGGCCCGGGCGAACCAGCACCACCCGCCGGCCAGCGGCAGGGCACCCTCCGGCCGCGCAGGATCGGTCATCGCGATGGGGCGGAAATACTCCATGCGGGCCTTGTGACGCGGGCCGCCCGGTCCTGCAAGTGCGGCTGTTCAGGCCCGTTCAACGATCACGCGGCTTCCTGCCGGAACCGCAACATCCCCGTGAACGATCAGCCGGTCCGCCGCCAGCGTTTCAGCCAGCCACAATGCCAGCGCCACCCCGTCGCCCCCGGCCCCCTTCGGTCCGTCCACCGCGTCGAGCACGATCTTCGACGGGGCCCAGACCACGGTCTGGCCGTGCCGCATTGCCCAGTCGATCTCGGTCCGCGTCGCTACCACCACGCAGCGCGCATCGCGCGCAGCCAGAACCCAGGCGTTCTGCTCGACCGCCAGCAGGTCGATCCGGCGCTGCGTCGGCTTGTGCCCGGTAGTCGGGCGCGGCGTCTCGGGCAACCCGACTGCAAGGATCACCGGCTTGCCGCCCGCGATCCAGTCCTCCAGCCGTGCAGCCAGATCCGGGGCCGCGATGGCCCGGTTGTCGAGGTAGACGATGATCGGGTGCAGCGCGGTTTCCTCGCCGTCGCTGTCCAGCGCCTTGACCGGCGTTTCCGCGCGGCTGCGCACGATCTCGACGCCCAGCGCCCCCGGTCCCCGGTCCAGCTTCTCGATCCGCACGAAGGCCCGCATCGCCTGCGGCTCTGCCAGGATGCGCTCGGCCACCCGGGCGGCCAGCGTTTCCAGCAGGTTCAGCCGCTCTTCCCGCAGCGCCGCCTCGATCGCCTCGGTGATCCGGTCGTAGGACAGGATGCGGTCGACATCGTCATCCAGAGGTTCGGGCAGCGGGCGCACCTCGACCACCACGTTGAAGCGCAGCCGCTGGGTCTTGCCGCGTTCCTTCTGGAACGCCCCGATGTCGGCCTCGACCACATGGTCGCGCAGGCTGATCCGGTCGCGCGGGTCGGCCCCGGCCGAGGCTTCGGCGCGCTCTTCGGGATGCGCGAAGGCAAGGCTGATGTCAGAGGTCATGGCGCAAGTCCGGTTCGGTTCTGCGCCTGTCTTAACCTTCCCGCGCCCCGACCGAAAGCACGGATGCCGCCGCTTCGTCAGCAGGCGGCGACCCCGGGCCTCAGTTCATCGCGGTGCGGATCGGCGCGCGGTAGAAGATATGCCGCCCGATCTCTGCGGTCTTTTCGAACCGCCGCGCCCAGCCGGGGCGCACGGCCGGCGTGTGGAAATGGGTGGCACCATCGGTCAGCAGACGCGGCGCACCGTCCAGCATGGCGCGGGCCACCTTCTGCGCCCGGTCCCAGGCCTCGGGCTCGCGGATGCGGTCCGAGGCCCCGTCGCAGGTGAACGAGAACTGGCACCCGCCCTTGCCGCCCTGTTCGACCACGCCGCAGATGGTCCGCGGATAGTCGGGGCTTTCGCGGCGGTTCAGGATCACTTCGGCAACCGCCGCCTGCCCGCGCAGCGATTCACCGCGCGCCTCGAAGTAGAGTGCCTTGGCCAGGCATTCGAACTCGGCATCGCCGGTCGCGGCAGGCTGGCTGGCCAGCCAGAGCTCGTCAAAGCCCGCGCTGGCCGTGACCGGACGCCGCCCGGGCCACAGGACGCCGCGCAGGGTTTCCGACGCGCCCGCCCCAAGCATCAGGCCGGCCGACGTCACGGGCGACGGCAAGGCGCCGCCTGACGGGGTCAGGGAAACGTCGGCACGAGACGCTCCGGCCAGGATGACGGCAAGCGCAAGAGCAATCGCTCCGCAGCCCGCGGCCCAGCTTTTCGGAAATGTCATTCGTCTTTCCAGACTGGTTTCACCGCATTCCGCAGACACCACCTGCCGCGAAACGCACCGCCGACCTAGTGCGGCTTTGCGTGAAGGTCCACCCGCACCCCTATGAAATTACGGCGAAAAACCGCCTACTGCGGTCTAAGCGGCTGGAAAGTCTTGGTTATTCCGGGCGCAACTTTCTGCACTGCAGCATGATTTTTCGACGCAGGGTTGTGCGACCCTGCCGCTAGTCGCGCGCGACCTTGGGGTCGGTCAGCGCGAAATGCGCGGCTGCCATCCGGGCAACCGGCACCCGGAAGGGCGAGCAGGACACATAGTCGAACCCCGCGTTCCGGCAGAAGGCAATGCTTTCGGGGTTGCCCCCATGCTCGCCGCAGATCGACAGCGTCAGCTCGGGCCGCGTCCGGCGACCCCTCTCCGACCCGATGTGCAGAAGCTCGCCCACCCCGTCCTCGTCGAGGATGTGGAAGGGGTCTTCGCGATAGACGCCCTGGTTGACATAGGCCCCCATGAAGCGCCCCGCATCGTCGCGCGACAGGCCGTATGTCATCTGCGTCAGGTCGTTCGTGCCGAAGGACAGGAAGGCCGCGTGCTGCGCAATCTCTCCCGCCCGCAGCGCCGCGCGGGGGGTTTCCACCATCACGCCAAGGCGGAAGGTAAAGTCCGCGCCCGTCTCGATCCGCACGGCTGCCGCGATCGCGTCGATCCGCGTCTTGACCATCTCGACCTCGCGCTTGGCGCTGACCAGCGGGATCATGATCTCGGGCACCACCGCCGCCCCGCGCTTCGAGGCCTCGACCGTCGCCTCGAAGATGGCGCGGGCCTGCATTTCGTAGATCTCGGGTACGGTGATGCCAAGCCGCACCCCCCGCATCCCCAGCATCGGGTTGAATTCCTTCAGCGCCTCGACCCGCCGGGTCACGTCCGACAGGGGCTTGTCCAGAGCCTCGGCCAGTTCGCGGATGCCCTCGCGGTCATGCGGCAGGAATTCGTGCAGGGGCGGGTCGAACAGCCGGATGCAGACCGGCAGGCCCGCCATGATGTCGAACAGCGCGATGAAGTCGGCGCGCTGCATCGGCAAAAGCCGGTCGAGCGCGATCTTCCGGTCCTGGGCCGTGTCGGCGAAGATCATCTCGCGCATCACGGTCAGGCGGTCTTCGTCGAAGAACATGTGCTCGGTCCGGCAAAGGCCGATGCCCTCGGCCTCGAACATCCGGGCGGTGCGGGCGTCGTCCGGTGTGTCGGCATTGGCGCGGATGCCGATGTCGCGCACCGTGTCGGCCCAGTGCATCAGCGTGCGGAACCATTCGTCAAGCGCGGGTTCCAGCATCTCGGCAGCCCCGGCCAGCACCTCGCCGGAAGATCCGTCGACGGTGATGACATCGCCCTCGCGGAAGACCCGGCCATCGGGCACGGTCAGCGTGCGGTCCTTGGTCGAGGTGCGCAGGTCCGAGGCCCCGACGATGCAGGGCAGGCCAAGCCCGCGTGCGATCACCGCGGCATGGCTGGTCATGCCGCCGCGTTCGGTCAGCACGGCCACGGCGGCGTGCATGCCGCGGATATCCTCGGGCTGGGTTTCGCGGCGGACAAGGATTGCGGCCTCGCCGCGGGCCGCGGTCGCCTGCGCGGCGGCGGCGGAAAACACGATCTGCCCGGTTGCGCCGCCGGGGCTGGCGGCGATGCCCTTGGCCAGCCGGTCGCGCGGCGCACGCGGATCGACCTGGGTGTGCAGAAGCTCGTTGATCGCGCGCGGCTCGACCCGCAGGATCGCGTCCTCGCGGCTGATGATCCCGTCATTGGCAAGGCCGACCGCGATGCGCACCGCCGCCCGGGCGGACCGCGACACGCGGATCGCGTCGATGACCTTGAGCGTGCCGCCTTCCAGCACGAACTCGATCTGCATCTCTTCGCGCAGGCGTGCCCGGCAGGCCGCGCCGTGCCGGACCAGCGCCTCGAAGGTGGCCGGGTCAGCCTCTTCCAGCGAGCGGCCGCGCGGGTCGCGCGTCAGGTAAAGCGTGTCCTCGGACCGCTTGCGGCCCTGCGCCTGGCCACGGAAGCGCCCGGTCACCTGCGGCGCACCGGTCACCGCATCGACGAACTGGATCGTGCCCGAGCCTGACAGCCCCGGCCCCATCGCCAGCGCCATGTCCTGCACCACAAGGCCCAGTGCCGCCTCGGCGGGCGCACCCTTGGCCTGGCGCAGAAGGCGCGCGGTCGTCCCCTCCCAGGCCCGCGCCATCGAGCGCAGCACCTCGGCCAGTTGCCGGGCGGGGTCCTGCGGGAAGGGTTCGTCCATTTCCGCCTCGAAAGCGGCAAGGGCCGCGGCCAGAGCGGTGGGCGACGGGGCTGCCCCGAACATGTCGGGGTCGAGCCGCGCCACATGGGTGGCATAGGACTGCACGAAACCCAGATAGATCGCATCCGCCGTCTCGGCCCCGTGCGAGGCAGCCAGCAGCGCGTGCTTTTCGGCGTTCATGCCCACATTCAGCAGCGTGCCCGGCCCGCCCCATTCGGGGTTCTCCGGGCTCGGCCGGACCGAGACCAGCGGGTTCGCCCCGAAGACGCCGATCAGCCTGCCCGTGTCGGGCAGCGTCCCGGCCGCGATGGCACGGACCGTATCGGCCGGCAGCGCCACCGTGCGCGGCACCGGCAGGTTCAGCCGGACCAGCCGCTGCAGGCACTTCGCACGCCAGCCGTGCCGCGACCGTTCGATGACGGCCTCGGGCGTGATCTCGGCAAAGGCGGTGAAGTCCGTGTGTTTCTGCACTGCGGCATCCCTCATTCTGTCCCGCAGCATACGCCTGCCCGGATTTTAGGCAAGGGAAAGGATGCGCCCGCGGCCAGGGCCGGGGAGGCGCTGCCTCCCCGGACCCCACCGGGATATTTGGGCCAAGATGAAGGGATCAGCCTTCGAGTTTGGTCAGGTCCGCGACCCCAAGGCAGATGGCCCGGATCCGGTGCAGAAGGTTCAGGCGGTTGCGGCGCACCACCTGGTTGTCGCTGTTGACCTGCACCGCGGTGAAGAAGGCGTCGATCGGCGCGCGCAGGCCCGCCATCGCCGTCATCGCCGCGCCGAAATCCTCTTTCGACATCGCGGGCGCGATTGCGGCCTCGGCCCGGTCGAGGGCCGCGAACAGCGCGCGCTCGGCGTCGTTCTCGGCGAACTTGGCATCCGCGCCAAAGGAATATTCGACGCCATCCCTGGCCTCGGCCTGGGACAGGATGTTGTTCGCGCGCTTGAAACCTTGCGTCAGGTTGGCGCCGTCGTCGGATTTGACGAAGGCGGCCAGCGCCTCGGCCCGTTTCACAAGGAGCGAAAAGTCGCAACTCCCCGGCATGGCCAGACAGGCGTCGATCACGTCATGCCGGATACCCTGGTCGCGCAGGTAGACCTTGAGCCGGTCGTGGAGGAAGTCACGCAGGTCGTCGCTGATCGACGGGTCGTGTTCCTCGAACAACTTCAGCCAGGAGACCGCTGCGGACGCGGCCTTGGCGACCAGATTTCGGGTCTCATCGCCGAACATGCCGTGCTTCACCGAAGCCGCCATGATTTCCGAGAGCAGGCTCGGTTCCTGGGACCGAAGACCAATCTGATGACGAAGCACCTGCACGTCTGCAAGCCGGTCGATGGAAAGACGGAGCCCATTCCCCAACACCAACCGGATCACCCCCAGCGCCGCCCGGCGCAGCGCAAAGGGGTCCTTGCTTCCGGTGGGCTTTTCATCAATCGCCCAGAAGCCCGTCAGCGTATCGATCTTGTCGGCCAGCGCCACGGCGACCGAGACCGGTTCCGACGGCACGTCGTCCGACGGCCCGAGCGGCGAGTAGTGGTCGCGGGCGGCATCGGCCACGGATTGCGGCAGCCCCGCCTCCATCGCGTAGTAGCGGCCCATCACGCCCTGCAATTCCGGGA
>JBJOQI010000307.1:0-3029 GCA_046050045.1 Pseudomonadota bacterium
CGCCACGTCCTCGACCCGCATCCGCCGCAGGTTGCCCATGCCGTGGACAACGATCCCGGCACCCGGCGCGGTCTCGCCCGCGGCCTGCCCGTCGCCCGCGCCCGGGGCGTCGCCCCCCGACAGGACGTTCAGGATGCGACCGAGGAACCCCCGTCCGCTGCTACTCTCTCCGGCCTCGTCCGCGTCCTGCGGGGGGGCCTGGGTCACCGGCGTGTCAGCCATCTTTCCTTTTCCAAACAAGTTCCTTCGCAACAGCACTGACCGTTGCGCGGCCTAGTCATATGGGTTGGCCAACCCCATGCCCGCAAGTATCCGCACCTCGGCCCCTTCCATCAAGGCCGCATCGGCCGCGCGGATGTGGTCATACCCCAGCAGGTGCAGCGTCCCGTGTACCAGAAGATGTGTGACATGATCGCGTAACGGTTTGCCCTGTTCTTCGGCCTCGCGTTCGCAGGTTTCCCAGGCGATGGCGATGTCGCCCAGTTCCTCGGGCATTCCGGGCTCTCCGGGCTGCGGCCGGTCGGGCGAGCCGCCATCACGCTCTGCCCCGCGCTCGTCCGACGGCCAGGACAGCACGTTCGTCGGCTGCGGCTTGCCCCGGAAATCCGCATTCAGTTCGGCGATCCTGGTATCCGAACAGCCCAGCAGGCTGATCTCGAACCCCTCGGGCGACAGGCCCACGCCGACAAGCGCCGCCTGTGCCGCCGTTTCGGCAAGCTCGGCCAGCCCGAACGCCTCCCATCGGGCGTCCTCGATCAGGGTGTCAACCAGCGGCTCCATCGTCGCGGTCATATGCCTCGATGATGCGCGCCACAAGCGGGTGCCGGACCACGTCCTTGGCGGTGAAGTAATTGAAGCTCACGCCCTTCACCCCGTTCAGGATGCGTTCGGCATCGGCGAGGCCCGAGGCCGTGCCGCGCGGCAGGTCGACCTGCGTGCGGTCGCCGGTGATGACCATGCGGCTGCCCTCGCCAAGTCGGGTCAGGAACATCTTCATCTGCATGGTCGTGGCGTTCTGCGCCTCGTCCAGCACCACGAAGGCATTCGCCAGGGTGCGGCCGCGCATGCAGGCCAGGGGCGCGATCTCGATCCGCTTCTCGGCGATCAGCTTTTCCACCTGCTTTGCGAGCAGGAAGTCGTTCAGCGCGTCGTACAGCGGTTGCATGTAGGGATCGACCTTTTCCTTCATGTCGCCGGGCAGGAAGCCGAGCCGTTCCCCCGCCTCGACTGCGGGGCGCGACAGGATGATCTTGTCGACATGCCCGCCGATCAGCATGGTCACGCCCACCGCCACGGCCAGATATGTCTTGCCGGTGCCTGCCGGCCCGATGCCGAAGGCAAGTTCGTTCGAAAAGAGGTTCTTCACATAGGTCTTCTGCGCCTCGGTGCGCGGCTCGACCTGCTTCTTGCGGGTGCGGATCTCGATCCGCCCTGACTGGAACATCTCGAGCTGTTCATCGAGGCTGACCGAAGGGCCTTCGCCCTCGATCCCCATCCGAATGGCGGCGTCGATGTCGCCGGCGTCGACCGTGCGCCCCGATTCAAGCCGCTGATAGAGCGACCCCAATACCCCCGCCGCCTGCCCGCGCGACTGCGCCGGACCGACGATCGCGACCTGATTGCCCCGCCGCAGGATATGAACCCCCAACTGATGCTCGATCTGCGCAAGGTTGCGGTCGAACTCGCCGCACAGGTCGATAAGCAGGCGATTGTTGGAAAATTCCAGAAGCGTCTCGTGCACGTCTTCGGGTTTCGGCGGGGGGGTCAGCGCGCTGAGGCCCAAACAAGTCTCCCTGGCAGAGGGTCCATACCACGGATGGTGCCCCTTCATCCCACCTGACGCAAGTGTCCTGTCACCGGGTGTGCCGCCCTTTCAGGCAGAAACGCCGCCGGAGTGGCCCCGGCGACGCGATTTTGTGCGCTCTGTCACAAAAACTTCAGATCCCCGAGAACTGGCTGCCCTCGTCATAGGGGCCGGTCGCATAGCCGCCCTCGCCCGGCGTGCCCGAGCAGACGGGCTTGCCATCGGGCGTCAGGCGCGCGGACAGATAGCCCTCGAGCCCGTCGTCGATGATCCAGTGATCGCAGCCCTCGGGGTCGATCCAGACCCCGGCCACGAGGTTGCTCAGCGGCTTGGCGTCCGTGCCATAGTCGCGTGTCTTGTCAAAGCCATTGCCTTCGCAGCCCGCAAGCAGGGCGGCCGCGGCCAGTCCGGCGAGAAGTTTCACGGCGGTCATCTCTTTGCCCTCACTTCTCGCAGAAGATTTCGACGCGGCGGTTCTGCGCCTTGCCGGCCGCCGTCGCGTTCGATGCCTTGGGCTGGCGTTCGCCGTAACCCGCTGCGGAACTGACCTTGGCCCCGACCGATCGGGCCAGCGCCGCCACGGCCTCGGCCCGGGCATTGGACAGGCGCATGTTGTAGCCGTCGCTGCCGTCGCTGTCGGTATGGCCTGCGACCCTGTAGGTCGGGGCGCCGCCCGACCGGAAGAAGGCCGTCAGGGTCTTGCGCCCCTCGGTGCCGATTCGCGCGCTGCCCGAGGCAAAGAGCTGGTCCACCGGCACCTCGCTGCACTTCTTGCCGCGATGGCAGATCGGGTTGCCCTGCCGGTCAAGCCGGATGTCCATGAAGCCGCGCTGGCCTGCGTCCATCACCCAGTGCTCGCAGCCGTCGGGATCAATCCAGATGGCCGGAATGTAGGGATCCTTGCGGTCGGTAATCAGGTCGTCGGCAAGAACCGGCGGCGTCGCCAGACCGGCGACGGAAAGCGCAATCAGCGCGCCATATCCCGCCCTTCGGGTACGTTGAACCCAAGGCATCATCACACTTCCCCCGTTGGACCGGACCCGTTCATGGCAGCAGGGTTCCGGCAAAGACCCGGAAAGACTAGCAGACTTCGCCAACTTGGAAAGCCCCGAGCAAGGTTGACGGGCAAGGCTGGCCCGCCCCGCAACCATCAGGCGACCAGCACGCCCGACAGAGAATTGGGTCCGCTCTCGATAATCCGGACCCGCGCCAGCGTGCCGGCCGT
>JBJOQI010000308.1:0-9628 GCA_046050045.1 Pseudomonadota bacterium
TCATCGGCGGCGGCCTTCTGGGACTGGAGGCGGCGGCAGGCATGGCCGCGCGCGGGGCCGAAGTGACGGTGATCCACCTGATGGGCCACCTGATGGAACGCCAGCTTGACCCTTCGGCGGGCTACCTGCTGCAAAAGGATCTCGAACGCCGGGGCATCCGCGTCCACTGCAAGGGCGCGACCAAGGCGATCCTCGGCCACGACCGGGTCGAGGCCGTGCTGCTGGACGATGGCACCGTCTACCCTGCCGACCTCGTCTGCATGGCCGTGGGCATCCGCCCCGAGACGCGGCTGGCCACCGACGCGCACCTCGAGGTCGGGCGCGGCGTGGTGGTCGATGACCGGATGCGCACCTCGGACCCCGCGATCTTCGCGCTTGGCGAATGCGTCGAGCATGACAAGCAGCTCTTCGGCCTTGTCGCGCCGCTCTACGATCAGGCCAGGGTCCTGGCCGCCACGCTGGCCGAAACCGAGGCCGCCTTCCGCCCGGTGCAGACCGCGACCAAGCTGAAGGTCACGGGCGTCGACCTTTTCAGCGCGGGTGATTTCGCCGATGCACCGGGGCGCGAGGATATCGTCTTCCGCGATCCGGGCCGGGGCATCTACAAGCGCCTGATCCTGGAAGGCGAGCGTCTGATCGGCGCGGTCATGTATGGCGATACCGCCGACGGGTCGTGGTTCTTCGACCTGATCAAGCAGGGCCGCGACGTCAGCGACCTGCGCGACACGCTGATCTTCGGACCGGCCTTTGCCGCAGGGGGTGCCAAGGCGGACCCTTTGGCGGCCGTTGCAGCCTTGCCGCCTGAGGCGGAAATCTGCGGCTGCAACGGCGTCTGCAAGGGAAAGATCGTCCAGGCGATCGGTGGTGGGGCCACCACGCTCGATGCCGTGCGGGCGGTGACCAAGGCCAGCTCCAGCTGCGGCACCTGCACGGGGCTGGTGGAACAGGTGATGGCCCTGACCCTGGGCGACGGCTTCACCGCCAACGCCAACCCGCCGATGTGCAAGTGCACCGACCACACCCACGAAGACGTGCGCCGCCTGATCAAGGCAGGCGGGCTGAAGTCGATCCCGGCGGTGATGCAGGAACTGGGCTGGAAGACGGTGGGCGGTTGCGCCTCGTGCCGGCCGGCGCTGAACTACTACCTCCTGTCCGACTGGCCGACCGAATACCGCGACGACCGGCAAAGCCGCTTCGTCAACGAAAGGAACCACGCCAACATCCAGAAGGACGGCACCTATTCCGTCGTGCCCCGGATGTGGGGCGGTGTCACCACGCCCGCCGAACTGCGCGCCATCGCGGACGCGGCCGACAAGTATTCCGTACCGATGGTCAAGGTCACCGGCGGCCAGCGCATCGACCTTCTGGGCGTGCGCAAGGAAGACCTGCCCGCGATCTGGTCCGACCTGAACGCCGCCGGCATGGTCTCGGGCCACGCCTATTCCAAGGGCCTGCGCACGGTAAAGACCTGCGTGGGGTCCGAGTTCTGCCGCTTCGGCACGCAGGATTCCACCGGCCTCGGGATCAGGCTGGAAAAGCTGCTCTGGGGGTCATGGACGCCAGCCAAGGTCAAGCTCGGCGTGTCGGGCTGCCCCCGCAACTGCGCCGAGGCCACCTGCAAGGACGTGGGCGTGGTCTGCGTCGACTCTGGCTACCAGATCAGCGTCGCGGGCGCGGCAGGCATGGACGTCAAGGAAACCGAACCCCTCCTGACCGTCGCGACCGAGGACGAGGCGATGGAGGTCATCGCGGCCTTTGTCCAGCTTTACCGCGAAAACGCGCGCTACCTGCACCGCATCTACAAATGGGTGGCCAGGGTCGGGCTCGACTGGTGCCGCGACCAGATCGCGGACCCTGCCACCCGCCGCGCGCTTTATGACCGGTTCATGCTGTCGCAGTCGGTCTACCAGAAAGACCCCTGGGCCGAGCACGCCGCCCGCCCCGCCGACTGGGCACCCGTCGCCGACCTGACCCTGAGGGCTGCAGAATGACCCTGTTCATCGACGTCGCCGCCATCGACGACATTGCCCCACAGGGCGCCCGCGTGGTCAGGACGCCCTTCGGCTGCATCGCGCTGTTCCGCACTGCCGACGACCGCATCTTCGCGCTGGAAGACCGCTGCCCCCACAAGGGCGGCCCGCTGTCCGAAGGCATCGTGCATGGCACCTCGGTCACCTGCCCGCTGCACGCCTGGGTGTTCGACCTGAATACCGGGCAAGCGCAGGGGGCTGACGAGGGCAGCGTCCGCACCTTTGCGGTGCGAACCGAAGCCGGGCGCGTGCTGCTCGACGCCACGCTGCTGGCCCGGCGCGACGCGGCATGACGGGTACGGTCCGCACCACCTGCCCCTATTGCGGCGTAGGCTGCGGCGTGCTGGCCACGCCCGACGGCAAGGGCGGGCTCGGGATCGCGGGCGACCCGGACCACCCCGCCAACCGCGGACGCCTCTGCGTCAAGGGCGCGGCGCTGGGCGAAACCGTATCGACCGCGGGTCGCCTGCTGCAACCGCGCATCGGCGGGGCTGACGCAACCTGGGACGCAGCGCTTGACCTGATCGCCGACCGCTTCACCGATGCCATCGCCACGCACGGCCCGGATGCGGTTGCCCTCTATGTCTCGGGCCAGTTCCTGACCGAGGACTACTATGTCGCCAACAAGCTGATGAAGGGTTTCGTCGGCAGCGCCAACATCGACACCAACTCGCGCCTCTGCATGGCCTCGTCGGTCGCGGGCCACCGCCGCGCCTTTGGCAGCGACACCGTGCCCGGCACCTACGAGGATCTGGACGAGGCCGATCTGGTCGTTCTGGTCGGCTCGAACCTGGCCTGGTGCCACCCGGTGTTGCACCAGCGGCTGATGGCGGCCCGCGCCGCGCGCGGTACGCGGGTGATCGTGATCGACCCGCGCCGGACGGCCACCTGCGAAGAGGCCGACCTTCACCTTGCCATCGCGCCCGGCGCGGATGCGCACCTGTTCAACCTGCTTTTGTGCCACCTTGCCGACCAGGGCCACCTGAACCCGGCCTTCCTTCCGCACGTCGACGGGCTCGAGGCCGCCCTCGCCACGGCGCGCCTCAGCACGCCCGAAGACACCGGCCTGACCCCGCGCGACCTCGCGGCCTTCCTGACCGAATGGTCGGCCACCGACCGCACCGTCACCCTCTGGTCGCAGGGCATCAACCAGTCCGACAGCGGCACCGACAAGGTGAACGCGATCCTGAACTGCCACCTTGCCACCGGCCGCATCGGCCGTCCCGGCATGGGCCCCTTCTCGATCACCGGCCAGCCCAACGCGATGGGCGGGCGCGAGGTCGGTGGGCTGGCCAACATGCTGGCCTGCCACCTCGACATTGCCAACGGCACCCACCGCGACGCCGTGCAGGGCTTCTGGAACGCCCCGCGCATGGCGAACGCACCCGGCCTCAAGGCCGTCGACATGTTCCGCGCCGTCGAGGAGGGGCGGATCAAGGCGCTCTGGATCCTGCACTCGAACCCCGCCGTGACCATGCCCGAGGCCGACCGGGTTGCCCACGCCATCGCCGCCTGCGACTTCGTGGCGGTCAGCGACCTCTGGCCCTCGACCGATACCGCGCGGCTGGCGCATGTCCTGCTGCCTGCGACAGGCTGGGGCGAAAAGGACGGCACCGTCACCAATTCCGACCGCACCATCAGCCGCCAGCGCGCCGTCCTGCCCCCGCCCGGCCAGGCCCGCGCAGACTGGTGGGCGCTGGCCGCCGTCGCCCGGCGGATGGGCTTCCGGGGTTTCGACTGGAACGGCCCCGCCGAAATCTTTGCCGAGCACGCCGCGCTCTCGGGCGTCGCAGGTGCGCTTGGCAGCGATTTCGACATCTCGGCCATGGCCGAGGCCGACTATGCCACCCTGCCCCCGACCCGCTGGCCGCAGTCCGCCACCCGCCGGGGTGGCCGTTTCTTCGCCAGCGGGGAATTCCACACGCCCGATGGCAAGGCGCGCATGGTGGCGGTCAAGGCCGGACCGACGGCAGGCATCGTCGATGCCGCCCCCTTCCGCCTCAACACCGGACGTATCCGCGACCAATGGCACACGATGACCCGCACCGGCATGGCCCCCCGCCTGTCGCAGCACCTGGGCGAGCCCTTCCTTGAAATCCACCCCGCCGACGTCACCCGCCTCGGCCTGTCACCCTCTGGCCTGGCCGAGGTTTCCTCGACCGCCGGGCAGGCCGTCCTGCGCGTTCTCGAGACCGACCGCGTGCAGCCCGGCCATCCCTTTGCGCCGATGCACTGGACGGGCGAGACCGCGCCCACGGGCCGCATCGACGCGCTGGTCGAGGCCCGGACCGACCCGCACTCGGGCCAGCCTGCCAGCAAGTCGGCCCCGGTCGCGATCCGCCCATTTGCTGCAGCCTGGTACGGCTATCTCGTCACCCGTGCCGACCTCCGCCCGGATTGCACCTACTGGGCCAAGGCCCCGGTCGCAGGCGGCTACCGCTACGAACTCGCCGGGCAGGCGCTGCCCGGGGATTGGGCTGCCTGGCTGACCGCCCAGATCGGCGAGGCCGCCATCGCGGCCCGCGTGACCGACCCGGCGCGGGGCATCGACAGGCTGGCCCTGATGCAGGACGGTCGCCTCGCCGCCGCCCTCTTCACCGCCCGCGAGCCGGTGCGCCTGTCGCGCGACCACGTCGTCGCAGCCTTCGCCGACAACGACCCCGCAATCCTCGCCGGTCGCCCCGGCGCGGACCGTCCCGATCCCGGCCCCACGGTCTGCGCCTGCCTGAATGTCGGTCTGAACACGATCCTGCGCGGCATCGCCGGGGATGGGCTTCTGACCGTCGCTGCCATCGGCGAAGCGCTTGGCGCAGGCACGAACTGCGGCTCCTGCCGACCGGAACTCGCCGCGCTCATCGCCCGCCACCAGACCCACCGCGAGGCCGCCGAATGACCCTCCTGACCGATCCCGCCAGCCTTGTCCCCTGCCGCGCCGTGCCCCGGCCCGGGCGGATCAGCCTGGTCGGCGCGGGCCCCGGTGCCGCCGACCTTCTGACCCTGCGCGCGCTCCGCTGCCTGTCGCAGGCCGATGTCGTCTACTACGACCGGCTGGTCGACCCCGAGGTGCTGGCCCATGCCCGCCCCGGCGCGCGCCGTGTCTATGTCGGCAAGGAGATCGGGGCCCACGCCTGGCCGCAGGCCCGCATCGACAGCGCCATCGTCACCGCCGCGCTCGACGGCCTGAATGTCGTCCGGCTGAAATCCGGCGACCCGATGATCTTCGGCCGCGCCGCCGAGGAAATCGCCGCCGCCCATGCCCACGGGATCGAGGTCGAGGTCATCCCCGGCGTCACCGCCGCCTCGGCGGCAGCGGCTTCGGCCTGCCTGCCGCTGACCGAACGCGGCGTGACCGACCGGGTCGTGCTGGCCACCTCGACCTGTGCCGCGGGGACACTGCCCGAGGGCATTGCTGACATGGCGCGACCCGGCACGATGCTGGTCTACTACATGGCGATGAACCAGCTCGCCCCCCTGTCGCGCCAGCTGGCGGCGGCGGGCGTCTCGGCCGGGCAAGAGGTCACGGTGATCGCCAATGCCTCGCGACCGGACGAACGGCAGCTGACCACCACGCTTGCAACCCTTGCCGCCGATTGCGCCCGCGCGGGCCTCGGCAATCCGGCCGTCGTGATGCTGCGGCTTGCCGCCGCCTGCTCTCCCGACGCCCGCGCCCGGCCTGCAACCGCAGCCCTGGCCGGCTGAGACGCCTCACCAGGGGCCCGGAGCGGCCTCCAGCCGGACGTCGCCCAGGTTTCCGCGCTTCAGATAGTCGATGAAGCTGTCGCGGAACTGCCGCGTATGGGCATGGGCCAGCGCATCGGCACGGTCTGCGTCGCGGCGGCGGATCGCCTCGATCATCTCGTCGTGTTCGTCGGTCAGAAGCCGGCCCGACTTGCCTGATTCCAGATACTCGAAATGCAGGTGCAGGATCCGCCGCCCCTGTTTCAGCAGGCGCTCGTAGAACCCGGCCAGAAAGGGGTTCCGCCCCGCCGCGGCGATGGCCATGTGAAACGCCATGTTCGTGCCCGACATCTGCAGGTGGTCGCCCGACCCGACCGCCGCCACGAACGCTGCCTGCCGCTGGCAAAGCGTCTCGATATCCGACACGCTGCGCGCCACCGCCGCCAGCCGGGTGTTCATCCGCTGCGCGATGTCCAGCGCCTCGACATAGGCCGGAAAGCCCTGCATCTCGATCGGGGCAACCACGGTTGTCCGGTTCGACAGCGTCACGACCAGCCCGTCGCCCGCCAGCCGGATCAGCGCCTCGCGCACGGGCGAGCGCGACATTCCGAACCGCTCGGCCAGCGTGGTTTCGTCCAGGGGTTCGCCGGGCCCGAGCGTCAGGGTCAGGATCTCGTCATGCAGGGTCTCGTAGGCCAGCTTCACGCCGGTTCCCTTGGTCCGCCGTGCCTCGGCCATGTCCTGCATCCGCACTCTCCTGCACGCGCCGTCTTTCCGCACCGGGCGAAAGCCTAGACCGCCCACCGCGGCCTGTCGACACGATACATGCGTGATTGACATGCCTTCGCCATGTCGACCTGCACACGGCGGCCGATCCGGCCCGCCGGAAACGACTGCGGCCCGCGTCATCGCTGACTGGGCCGCGCGCTTCACAGGTTCAGAAGGGCCTCAGCGCCCGTAGGCGTGGGCATGGGCGATGTCCTCGATCTGGCCCGCGTCGATGCCGATATCGGCAAGGTCACGCGCGCTCATCGACCGAAGCTCGCCAAGGGTCCGCAGATACAGGGCGCGGCGGGCGCGCTCTTCGCGGAAATCCCCGAGAAACGCCGTCACACGCTCGGACAGCGACAGCCGGGGAAGAACACTCGAAACATAAGCCATTTCACATTCACCTTTCGGATGGGCGGGGCGCGGTCGCCCTGCACAACGCCAAGGTGCGGCCAATGCTGCACTTGCACAATGGCCGATGCGGGAAAGCCGCCATGCAACATGCGCATGGCTTATGTCATCAGCTCATCCGAAAACGCGCAGCCCGAGCCAGAGCAGCGCGATCAGCACCGGCTGATGCACCAGATAGACCGCCAGGCTGTGCCGCCCCGGCCAACCGAGAGCCTGCCAGAAACGCCCCGCGGGCCACCCCGCCGCGACGCCCGGACCCTGCGGCCAGACCAGCCGCGCGATCCCCAGCCCCGCCAGATAGGGCGCGATCCAGGGGATCACCGGCACATAGTCGATCGACAGCGGAACCGTCGTCCCCAGCCCCGTCCAGACCAGCCAGGATGCGTCGAAGGCAGGCAGGAAGACCGTCCGCGACAGGTAAAGCGCCAGCGCCGCCGCAGCCAGCGCCACCAGCGCCGGAAGCCGCGGGACGATCAGCCCGATCAGGCTCGCCGCCGCCATCATGTGCAGGATGCCGAAGATCACCCAGGCCTCGGGCAGCGCGATCAGCGTCGCGACCGACACCAGCGCCGCCGCGCCCGCGATCATCGCAAGGCGCCGCCAGAACCGGGCCATCACCAGCCCGTGCGCCGCCGCAAACCAGAGGCTGACCCCCGACAGGGCCAGAAAGCTTCCCGCCACGATCCGCGCAAAGACCGGCCAGCCGCCCTGCATCGTCATGCCCGGCGAGGCCAGCCCGAACATCTCCAGATCGCGAAAGAAGTGGAACACCACCATCCCCGCGATCGCCGCCGTCCGCGCCAGATCAAGCCAGACCAGCCGTCCGCGTTCCGCCATGCCATTCCCTCCGGTCCGGCCCTGTCCTAACGCCGCGACCGGCCCGCGTCCACCGCCACCGGTCTGGACGGCGGACGCCCGATCCGGTTTAACCCCCCCATGTCCGAGGACCTGACCACCATCTACGACCGCCTGTCACATCAGGGCCGCCTGCGCCCCGATGCCGCCCAGCGCGCCCTGCTGCCCGAACTGCAATCGCTGCGCGCCGCGCTCGAGGCACCCCGCCCCCGCGGCCTCAGGGGCCTGTTCGCGCGCCCGGGCGAGATGCCTGCCGGTCTCTATCTCTGGGGCGGGGTCGGGCGCGGCAAATCCATGCTGATGGACCTGTTCTTCGCCGCCGTCGCCATCCCGGAAAAGCGCCGCGTGCATTTCCACGCCTTCATGCAGGAAATCCAGACCGCGCTGCACAAGGCCCGCGCCGCAGGGGCCGAAGACGCCATCCGTCCGGTGGCCGACCGGGTCGCCGAAGGCGTCCGTCTGCTCTGCTTTGACGAGATGCAGATCACCGACATCGCCGACGCCATGATCGTCGGGCGGCTGTTTCAGTATCTGTTCGAGCGCGGGGTGATGATCGTCACCACCTCGAACCGCCCGCCCGACGACCTCTACCTGAACGGCCTGAACCGTCCGCTGTTCCTGCCCTTCATCGCGCTGCTGAAGGACCGCCTTGCCATCCGGGCGCTGGAAAGCGAAACCGACTACCGCCAGCACCGCCTGCAGGGCGCACAGGTCTATTTCACTCCGGCCAATGCCGCCGCCGCGACGGCAATTACCGCGATCTGGACCGATCTGACCGGCGGCGATCCGGGCCAGCCCCTGCGTCTGGCGGTCAAGGGCCGCGTGGTCGAACTGCCCGCCGAACACGGCGGCGTGGCGCGGGCCACCTTCTGGGATCTCTGCGGCAAGCCGCTCGGCCCGGCCGATTACCTTGCCATCGCGGCCGCCCTGCGCGTGCTGATCGTCGAGCACATCCCCCACCTGTCGTCCGAGAACTACAACGAGGCAAAGCGCTTCGTGACCCTGATCGACGCGCTTTACGAGGGCCGCGTGCGCCTCATCTGTTCGGCCGCCGACGCGCCCGAACGGCTCTATATCGAGGGCGAGGGCTCCTTCGAATTTTCCCGCACCGCCAGCCGCCTGCGCGAAATGCAGGGGGCCGACTGGGGGCAGCAGGGCTGACTCAGGCGGCCTTGTCGGTGGCCAGCATCTCGCGCACCATCGGGATGACCTTGGTGCCGTAAAGCTCGATGCAGCGCATCATCGCGTCATGCGGCAGGCCGCCGGTCGAGTACTTCATGTCGAACCGCTGCACGCCCAGCGCGCGGACAGCCGCCACGATCCGGCGCGCGACCGTCTCGGGGCTGCCGACATACTGGCTGCCGGTCGCGACCTCGCTTTCGAACTGCTCGCGGCTGACCGGGCCCCAGCCGCGCTCGCGCCCGATGCGGTTGAACATCGTGCGGTAATGCGGCCAGACGATCTCCTTCGCCTCGTCGTCGGTGGCCGCGACATGGCCGTGCGAATGCAGGCCGATGGGCTTCGACGGCTTGCCGACCTGGCCCCAGGCGCGGTGGTAGAGGTCGACGAAGGGCCTGAACCGGGCCGCCGACCCGCCGATGACGGCGAGCATCACGGGCAGGTCATGGCCGACGGCGCGGATGATCGATTCCGGGCTGCCGCCGACGCCGATCCAGGTGGTCAGCGGCTGGTGCAGGGTCGGAAAGACGCGCTGGCGGGTCAGGGGCGGGCGGGTCGTGCCCTGCCACGTCACCTCGTCGCTGCGCAGAAGCCTGACGAAAAGGTCGAGCTTTTCCTCGAAGAGAACCTCGTAATCCTTCAGGTCAAAGCCGAACAGCGGAAAGCTTTCGATGAACGACCCGCGGCCAAGGATCACCTCGGCCCGC
>JBJOQI010000309.1:0-10503 GCA_046050045.1 Pseudomonadota bacterium
GTAGGCGGCCGAGATGGTGCCGCAGCCGATGATACCAATACCGAGATTTGCCATTTTCTATGTCCTCAGAAGCCTTTGGCCGCAGTGATCGACCGCGTCGCGAAACGCGCATCATCCTTCGGGTTGTCGTGTTCGCAGACGAAGTATTTGGCGCCCGCCTTGCGCAGCGCGGGCAGCAGCTTCGTCCAGGCGACGGTGCCGTGGCCGACATCGGCCCAGCCGTCTTCGTCCTTGTTCTCGCCCGCCGGCGCGATGTCCTTCACATGCGCCGCGATCAGGCGGCCGGTGTATTTCTCGATCGACACCATCGGATCGAAGCTGCCGCGGATCGCCCAGGCGACGTCGAACTCGTAGGCCAGGCTGTCATCGGCACCAAGCAGCAGGTCGATCGGGAGGTGGCCGCCATCGACCGCTTTGTATTCGAAGTCGTGGTTGTGATAGCCGAAGGCCGCGCCCGCGTCGCGGAAGGGCTTGCCGACCTCGGCCAGCGTCTTGCCGAAGGCGGCCCAGCCCTTGGCATCGGTCGGGCGCGCGTCGGGCATGATGTAGGGGACGATCACCGCCTTCATGTCCAGCGTGCGGATGATCTCCAGCACGCGGGCCGGGTCGTTCTGGCACTGGTCAAGGCTGAAGTGACCGGTGGGCATGGTCAGCCCGTTGTCCTTCAGGCCCTTTTCCAGGACCGAAAGTGACGAGGCATCGGCATAAAGTGCGCCGTAGCCCTCGGCCTGGGTGAAGCCCACGCCCGCGATCATCTTGAGCGTATCGGCAAGCGGCGGGAAATTGCGGCTGCTGTAAAGCTGGTAGGAAAAATCTGCCATGTCAGGTCTCCTCGCCATAGGTGGCGCTGTGCAGGTCTCGGATTGTGAAGGTCGGGGTCTGGCCGGGCTCGCGCGGGGTGAAGGTCACCGTGGCGGGATGGCCGGGGAACAGCGTGACGGCGTTGGCTGAAAAGCGGCCCGGCACGTCGGACTCGATGGCGACGAAGGGGGCAAGCGCCGTGACGGACAAAGTGATCTCGAGAAGGCCGTCGCGTTCGGTCACCTCCCGCGTCAGGCCCGAGGGCAGAAGATCGTAGGTTTTCCACGGGCGCGGGGCAAAGACATCGCCCGACCGGCTGCCGTCGGACGCCTCCCAGACAAGGGCCAGCACCTCGTCGGCGGCAAGCACCTCGCCCGGCAGCGTGGTCACCGGGGCCGCTGCGTCGGTGCCGAGCGTCAGGTCGAAGCGGCCGAGCGGCCGGGCCGAGCCGTCCGTCCGCGCGGCGCTTGCCGTGACGGTCAGGTTCACCGCGGCAGGGCCATCATTGACCGCGCGCAGTTCGATGCCGCCGGCGACCGGCACAGCAGTCACCAGGACGGGCGCGAAGAAGTCCTTCGCCATGTGGTGCAGCAGCTTCCAGTTGCCGCCGTGGTCGAGGCCGGCCCAGCTGGCCACCGGCCAGGTGTCGTTGAGCTGCCAGTAGAGCGTGCCCATGCAATGCGGCTTGAGGCTGCGCCAATGGGTGACGGCGGTCTTGATCGCCAGCCCCTGCTGGACCTGGCTGAGGTAGACGAAGGCCTGGAAATCCACCGGAAAGCGGAAGTAGCGGAACATCGTCTCGGCGATGCGGGCGTTGCCGCCGGCATTCTTCTGGTGGCTTTCCATCACCGGCGCGGCGACGTTCCAGTCGGCGGGCGCGGCAAAACGGCGGACCGCCTCCATCGACGGATAGGACTGGAAGCCGAATTCCGAACAGAAGCGCGGCGACACGTCGCGGTAGTGGTCGAAGTCGCGCCCCTCGTGCCAGACCGACCAGAAGTGCATGTCGCCCTTGCGGTCATCGTGCCAGGTGTCGCCGAAATCCATCGGGCCGGGGCTGGGCGAGGACGGCCACCAGACCGCGCCGGGCAGGGCGGCCTTCAGCGCGGCCTCGATCGTCCGGTTCAGACGGTCGTAGCCGACCAGATACTGGTCGCGGTTCGCGCGGGTTTCGGGGAACCAGGTCAGCGCGCCGATCAGCTCGTTGTCGCCACACCAGAGCATGATCGAGGCGTGGTGATTCATCCGCAGGACGTTCTCGGTGACCTCGCGGGTGATCTGCGTCAGGAAGGCATCGTCGGCGGGGTAGATGTGGCAGGCGAACATGAAGTCCTGCCAGATCATCAGCCCCATCTCGTCGGCAAGGTCATAGAACCAGTCGGGTTCGTAGCGCCCGCCGCCCCAGACGCGCAGCATGTTCATGTTGGCGTCAACGGCGGACTGGAAGAGGTCGCGCACGCCGTCGGGCGTGATCCGCGACGGCAGGGCATCGGCCGGAATCCAGTTCGCGCCCCGGCAGAAGATGTCGCGCCCGTTGACGCGGACCTTGAAGCCAAGGCCGCCGTCCGGTTCGGGCGTGGTCACCAGTTCGGCAGACCGCAGGCCGATGCGGCGCGTCTCGGTCTGGCCGGCCAGGGTGACATTCAGGGTGTGCAGGGTCTGTTTTCCCTGCCCGACGGGCCACCACAGCTCGGGTTCGCGGACGACAAGCGTCACCGTTGCCCGGTCGCGCCGGATGCGGGCGGTTCCGGTCGCGCCGCAAAGCGTGGCCGTAACCTCCTGCCCGTCGGCCGCGCCTTCGGTCGTCACGGTTACCGCGACCGTCGCCAGACCCGGCGCATGCTGCTGCGCGACCGCCAGCGCGGCAATCCGCGTCTCTTGCACCGGCTCCAGCCGCAGGTCGCCGTAGACGCCGAAGGGCGCCAGCGCGATGTTCCAGTCCCAGCCGAAATCGCAGGCGGGTTTGCGGATCGTGTTGCCGTGCGGGATCGGGCAGTTTCCAACGCTGTAGGGCAGGACGTAGCGATAGGCATCGGCCCGGGCCTTGGCCTCTTGCACCACGTTGCGGAACGTCAGCGCGATCTCGTTCTCGCCCCGCCGCAGCACGCCCGAGAGGTCGATCCGGTGGGACAGGAACATGTTGTCAGACCGCAGCACCGTTTGCCCGTTCACCGCGACATCGACCAGGGTGTCCAGCATCGAGGCAACCAGAACCAGGTCGGTCCGGTCGGTCGAGAAGCTTCGCCGCGCGACCCAGTCGCGGTTGCTGATCCAGCGCAGGTCATATTCATTCCGGCCCCAATAGGGGTCGGGGATCAGGCCGGCCCCGAGAAGCGCGCTGATCCCGTCACCCGGCAGGGCAAGGTCAGCGCGGTACTCGCCGCTTTCGTCGGAAAGCGACCAAAGGCCGGCCAGATCGGTCATGTCAGGTCAGAGCCTCTTTTCGCTCGACTTGTCGAAGATGTGGGCGCGGGCACTGTCGAAGCCGACCAGGATCTTGTCGCCCTCGTGGACCTTGGCCTGGCCATCCAGACGGATGCGCAGGTCGGTTCCGGCCACCTTGACCCAGACCAGCGTGTCCGACCCCATCGGCTCGACGATGTCGATGATGCTTTCGACATGGAAGGGCGCCTTGGCGGCCTCGGGACCGGCATAGGCATGTTCCGCGCGGATACCGTACCAGGCCGGGCCATCGGTGCGCGCCCCGGCGAACTCGTAGCCGGCCAGCGGGAAGCGCGCGCCGTTGGTCACGAAATCCCCGCCTTCGATCTTGCCGTCGAAGAAGGCCATTTCGGGCGTGCCGATGAAACCCGCGACATACTTGTTGACCGGCCGGTTGTAGATTTCGGCCGGGCTCGCAAGCTGCTGGATGATCCCCGACTTCATGATCGCGATCCGGTCGGCGAGGGTCATCGCCTCGATCTGGTCATGGGTCACGTAGATCATGGTGTTCTTCAGGCGAAGGTGCAGGCGCTTGATTTCGACCCGCAGGTCCGACCGCAACTTGGCATCGAGGTTCGAAAGCGGCTCGTCGAAGAGGAAGACGTCGACGTCACGCACCAGCGCGCGGCCGATGGCGACACGCTGCCGCTGCCCGCCCGACAGGGCCGAGGGCTTGCGCTGCAGTAGTGGCCCGATCTGCAGGATCTCGGACACGCGGGCGACGCGCTTGTCGATCTCGTCCTTGGGCAGGCCCGCGTTCCTGAGCCCGAACGACAGGTTCCCGGCGACCGTCATCTGCGGATAGAGCGCATAGGACTGGAACACCATGCCGATGCCGCGGTCCGACGGCTCGGACCAGGTGACGTTCTTGTCCTTGATGAAGATCTGCCCGTCGGTGATGTCGAGCAGGCCCGCGATGCAGTTCAGAAGCGTGGACTTGCCGCAACCCGAGGCACCAAGCAGGACAAGGAATTCGCCCTCGCCGATGTCGATGTTCAGCTTGTCGAGAACGGTGACGCTGCCGAAGCGGAGCGTGAGGTCTTTGACGGTAACGGTCATTGAGATCAGCCTTTCACGGCGCCGGCGGCGATGCCGCGGACGAAGAGCTTGCCAGAGAGGAAATACACGACGAGGGGCACGAGACCGGTCAGCAGGGTCGCGGCCATGTTGACGTTGTATTCCTTCACCCCCTGGACGGAGTTGACGATGTTGTTGAGCTGCACGGTCATCGGGTAGATTTCGGGCTTGGTGTAGACGACGCCGAACAGGAAGTCGTTCCAGATGCCAGTGACCTGAAGGATCATCGCCACGACGAAGATCGGCAGCGACATCGGCAACATGATGCGCAAGTAGATGCCCCAGAAGCCCGCACCGTCGACCCGCGCCGCCTTGAACAGTTCCTCGGGCAGCGAGCTGAAGTAGTTGCGGAACAGAAGCGTCAGGATCGGCATCCCGAAGATCGAGTGCACGATGACCAGACCCCAGAGCGTGCCGTAGATGCCCATTTCGCGCAGCAGGATCACGATCGGGTAGAGCATGACCTGATAGGGAATGAACGACCCGAAGATCAGGATCGTGAAGAAGATGTCCGAGCCCTTGAACCGCCAGTTGATCAGCGCATAGCCGTTCACCGAGGCGATGATGATCGAGACGATCACCGAAGGCACGGTGATGCGGACCGAGTTCCAGAACCCGCGCGACAGGCCGTCGCAGTTCAGGCCGGTGCAGGCCTCGGCCCAGGCCTTGACCCAGGGCTGGAAGGTGATCTCGACCGGCGGGGCAAAGATGTTGCCAAGCCGCACCTCGGGCATGCCCTTGAGCGAGGTCATCACCATCACCCAGAGCGGCAGCAGATAGTACAGGCACACAAAGATCAGCGTGCCATAGAGCATGATGTTGCGCGGCGACAGCGCCTTGCGCGGTTTGGCCCCGCGGGGGCCCGCCATGGATGCGGTCAGGTCAGCCACGCTTCTTCCCTCCGAATTCGAGATAGGCCCAGGGGATCAGGACGATCAGAACGCTGAGCAGCATCATGGTCGAGGCGGCAAGCCCCTGGCCGAGGTTCTGCGCGGTGAAAAGGTAGTCGTAGACATACATCGCCGGCACCTGGCTGGCCGTGCCCGGCCCGCCCGAGGTCTGGGCGACGACGAGGTCGTAAAGCTTGATGATGCCCGAGGCGACGATCACGAGGGTCGTGATGAAAACCGGGCGCATCATCGGGACGATGATCTTCGCATAGGTCTTCCAGGTCGGGATGCCGTCGACGCGCGAGGCCTTCCAGATTTCCTCGTCTATGCCGCGCAGGCCCGCGAGCATCAGGCACATCACGAAGCCCGTGCCTTGCCAGAGACCTGCGATCAGAAGTCCGAACATCACGATGTCGGGGTTGTAGA
Source organism: Pseudomonadota bacterium (assembly GCA_046050045.1). Classification (GTDB taxonomy): domain Bacteria; phylum Pseudomonadota; class Alphaproteobacteria; order Rhodobacterales; family Rhodobacteraceae; genus JAOADN01. The sequence goes on from JBJOQI010000309.1 coordinate 5,637, forward strand.
GCGGGTCGAAGGTGAAGGTTTCCCAGCCCATCGACCGCACGATCCCCTGGATGCCGAACTCGGGGTTCAGGATCCACTGCCAGACCAGGCCCGTCACGATGAAGGACAGCGCGAAGGGATAGAGCATGATGGTCCGGAAAGTGTCTTCGTACCGGATCTTCTGGTCCATCAGCACGGCCAGAAGGAAGCCGACGGCGATGGTGAAGGTCAGCGCGAAGATGCCGTAGACCATCAGGTTGCCGATCGAGGTCAGCCAGCGGCTGCTGGCCCAGAGCCGTTCGTACTGGTCGAAGCCGACGAATTCGAGCCTCGGCAGCAGTTTCGAATTGGTGAAAGAGTAAACGACCGTCCAGATCGTACCGCCGACGAAGACGACGAGTGTCGTCAGGATCATCGGAATTGCAGCGATTTTCGCATTCAAGTTGCGGAACAATCGCCCGCCGCGCGCTCTGGATGCCATGCGCCCCATCCCCCCCGTGGTCCAGATGTGGAAAGGGCCGCCCGACGAGCGGACGGCCCCGATGGTCAGACCTGGATCAAAGGCCCGACTTCAGGATTTCGACCCACTTGGCATGGGCATCCTCGGGCGTCATGTCCGACTTGAAGAACTCGACCATCAGGTCGCCGGCCTGGGTCTGGACGTCGGGCGACCAGACCATGTCGCCGCCGGGCAGGATGTTGCCGCTGGCGAGAAGCTCGAGGCCCTTCTTCATGCAGTCGTTGGCGGCCGACAGGTCGACGTCGCCACGGATCGGCAGCGAGCCCTTCTTCAGGTTGAAGGCAACCTGGGTCGCGGGTTCGACAAGGATCTTGGCCAGACGCTTCTGCGCGGCTTCGGTGTCGGCATTGTCCACCTTCGGGAAGTAGAAGGCATCACCACCGGTCGAGAGGTAGGCGTTCAGGCCGAGGCCCGGAAGGCAGGTGTAGTCCTTGCCGGCGACTTCGCCCGCGACCTGGAATTCGCCCTGCGCCCAGTCACCCATGATCTGGCCGGCGGCCTGATCGGTGATGACGAGGTTGGTGGCCTGGTTCCAGTCCTGAACGGTCGACTTGGCGGCAAGCTTGCGCGCGTCGGCGGCGGCGGCGAAGACGGCGGCCATTTCCGGGCCGGCGGCAACGTCCATGTTCTTCTCGACGTTCACGGCCTTCCAGACGTCAAGCCCGGCAACGGCGGTCGTGATCGCGCCGAAGGCCAGGTTCGACTGCCAGGGCTGGTTGCCCAGCGCCAGCGGGATCTTGCCCGCGGCTTCGACCTGCGGGGCCGAGGCGACGAACTCGTTCCAGTTGGTCGGAACCGGGATGCCGATGTCTTCGTAGACCTTGTTGGACAGCCACAGCCATTCCGGCGAGTGGATGTTGACCGGGGCGCAGTAGATCTTGCCGTCGATCGTGCAGGCGTCGAGCAGCGACGACGGGAACACGATTTCTTTCCAGTTGTTGGCTTCGGCGACGTCGGTCAGGTCGAGCATCAGGCCGGCCTGCACCAGTTCCATGGCCTGCTGGCCGTGGTTGAACTGGGTGGCACCCATCGGGTCGCCGCCGGTGATGCGCGAGATCATGATCGGACGCGCAGTGCCGCCCGAACCGGCGATGGCGCCGTCGATCCACTTGTCGCCCGACGCGTCGAACGCCTTGGCAAGTTCGGCCACGGCAGCGGCTTCACCGCCCGAGGTCCACCAGTGGGTCACCTCGAGATCGGTCGCCATTGCAGCCGTGCCGCTCAGTGCGGTGGCCGCAAGAAGGGTGGTCATCAGTCTCATCAGTCAAACTCCTCCCTGAGTTTTCTAAATCGTTATAGGGCAGGCTATATCGATTTAGACTTTCCAATCAAGCTGGAATATCATGCAGTGTCATCACATCTGCCCAGACGCTGTGCAGGCGAAGCCCCGCACGGGTCCGGGGGTCGGCGCAGGTCGGTTGCAGATGTCAGAATGCGCAAGGAATTGGCACTCCAGATGGAAGATCACGACGGCAAGAGTGGAACGCCGCCACACGATTCGGCAACAGCCGATTCGGACGAACGCCCGACGCTGAAGACGATCGCCCGGCTGGCGGGTCTTGCGGTTCCGACGATCTCGCGGGCGCTGAATGACGCGCCCGACATCGGTGACGACACCAAGCGCAAGGTGCGCGAGATCGCGACGCGAATCGGCTATCGGCCGAATCGGGCCGGCGTGCGTCTGCGCACCGGAAAGACCAACGTCATCTCGCTGGTCCTGTCGACCGAGCACGACATGATGAACCATACGGCCCGGCTGATCGCGACGCTGTCGGGCGCGCTGCGCGGCACGCCCTACCACCTCATCATCACGCCCTATTTCCCGTCCGAAGACCCGATGGACCCGGTGCGCTACATCGTCGAGACGGGGTCGGCGGATGGCATCATCATGAACCAGACCGAGCCGCGCGACCCCCGCGTCGCCTATCTGCTCGAGCGTGATTTTCCCTTCGCGACGCATGGCCGGACGCTCTGGAACCACCCCTGGGCCGATTTCGACAACAAAGCCTTCGGCGAGATTGCAGTGCGCAGGCTGCTGGCCAAGGGCAGGCGGCGGATCGCCCTGCTGCGGCCGCCGACCACCCAGAACTATTCGATCGACATGTACGATGGCGTGATGGCCGCCTGCGCGGCGGCCGGAATCCAGCCCCGGGTGATCGAGGGGCTGACCTCGGATTCGCCGGTGAAGCTTCTCGAGCAGGAGATGCCGCGCTATCTTCGCGGCCCCGATGCCGCCGAGGGTCTTGTCATCGGCTCGACCAATGCGGTCATGGCGACCGTCTCGGCCGCCGAGGACATGGGGCTCGAGATCGGCCGCGACATCGACATTGCCGCCAAGGAGGCGATCCCTTTCCTCAGCCGCTTCCGCCGCGAGATCCTGACGATGCAGGAAGACGTGAGCCTGGCCGGGAATTTCCTGGCCCGCGCGATCATGCACCGCATCGCCAATACGACCGCCGCGCCGATGCAGTTCCTTGACGTGCCGCAGTACCCGGTGGACGTGGGCAATCCGCAGAAACAGGGATAGACTGCGCCGGACGGTGACGACCAGCAACATGTGAGCGCAGATGTTTCGTGCCCTTGCGGACCTTTCGATGGCGATCTGGGCTGCCATCGACGACCGCAATCTGGGACTGATCGCGGCGGGCGTCGCCTTTTACGCGGTCTTTGCCATTTTCCCGGCCATGGCGGCGACCATCGCGATCTGGGGCTTCTTCGCCGACCCGGCCGTCATTACCTCGTATCTCGACATCGCGCGCGACCTGATGCCCGCCGACGCCTATGCGGTGCTGGAGGACCAGTTCGCGCGGCTTTTGCAGACCAGTTCAAGCACCCTGACCTGGACCACGGCGATCTCGCTCGCCGTCGGGTTCTATTCGGCCCACAACGGGGTGGCGGCGCTGATCAACGGGCTGAACACCATCCACGCGCGCAGCCATCGGCCCGGCTGGTCGCGGCTGACCGCCTCGGTCACGATGACGGTGGCGCTGATCGTGCTGATCCTTGCGGCGCTGGCGACGGTCGTGGCTGTGCCCGCGGCGCTGTCCTTCGCGCATGTGGCGGCCAGCTGGACGACCCGCATCCTTGCCATCATGCCCTATGTCGTGATGTTCGTCGTCGTGCTGACCGTGCTGGGCATGTTCTACCGCTGGGCCCCGAATGCGCCCGACGAACGCCACGGCTGGCTGACGGCGGGGGCCATCGTGGCCTCGACCCTCTGGGCCGTCGCGTCGATCGCCTTTTCGGTCTATCTGGCGAACTTCGGCACCTACAACCGCATCTATGGCTCGATCGGCGCGATCATCGCGCTGCTGATGTGGTTCTACCTCTCGGCCTATGTCGTGCTGTTCGGCGGCGTTCTGAACGCCGAGATCTCGCGCCTGCGGGTGCAGCGCCGGTCGCGTCAGTAGTCGCGTTCGAACCAGACGCCGATGCCGGTCTGGCCCTGGCTGTCGAGCCGCCCGCGCAGGGTTACGCCCGGCGGCACGTCGAGGTTCAGCCGGATCTCGGTCTGGCCCTCGTCGTCCAGGGTCACGTCGGTGTAGAGGTTTCGCGCGATGTACTTGCCGGCGCGAAGGCCGATGGACCCGTCCTCGCCACTCTGGACGTCAAGGTCATCAAGCCCGAAGGACGACCGCAGCCGCGACAGGGGCCCGTCGCCGCCGCGCCCGGTCAGCGTGGCGATGGCCGAAGCCAGCTGCGCCGCCTGCAGCACCGAAAGCGTCGCGAGGTCGCGCCCGAACAGAAGCCGCGCGACGACCTCTTCCTCGGGCAGACCGGAGGCCGAGGTGAACGAGACGCGCGGCGCCGTTGCGGGCCCCTGCACCACGACCGAAGCCGAAACGCCATCGGTGGTGGTCGAGGCGATGAAATAGAGGTCGGGCACCAGCGCGCCCTGAAGGCTCACCCGTCCTTCGTCGATGTCGAAGCGCTTGCCCAGCAGATCGAGACGCCCCCGGATCAGGTCGAACTGGCCCGAGGGCTGGACATTCGCGCTGGTTCCGCCGATCCGAACGCGGCCGCCCAACTCGGCGTCAAGGCCGCGGCCGCGCACGAAGATGCGCGCGGGCGCGTTGACCGTCAGGTCAAGCGACATGGGGCGTGCTGCCCCGGCGGCTGCGGATGCGGTGGCCGCCTCGCCCTCCAGCCCGGCGCGGAGGCGCGTCTCGCGCACGGCAGGCTTGTCGGCGCGGTGGGTGATGCCGCTGAGGATGGCGTCACCGCCCAGCCCGACCGAGGCGATCCGGATCTCGGTCTCGGAAAGCCGCAGGCCGCCGGACAGCTTCGGCCCGGCGGCAACCGGCCCGGTCAGCGTCAGGTCGCCCGAGACCGAGGTTTCGAACAGGTTTGGGTCGCGCAGCCGGGCAT
>JBJOQI010000310.1:0-5584 GCA_046050045.1 Pseudomonadota bacterium
GGCGACCATCCCGCGACCGGCAACCACTACGGTGCCGACAACCTGATGGTCCGTGACATCGCCGACTATCTGCGCGGCCGGACCCGGTCGCTGCCCGTGGGCATCGTCGACGCGATGGAGGCGGGCATCGCCGCACTGGCACTCGACCAGGCCCGGATCGAAGGCCGGATGATCGACCTGACCGAGACCTGGGCGCGCTTCGACAGTTTTGGACTACGGGGATGAACATGATCACCACCACCGGCGGCACCCATATGGAGGCCGAAATCGCCGAGGCCCCGGGCGTCTTCGCGCGGGCCGCGTTGCAGAGGCCGGACATGCAAGTACCAGGCGCCCTGCGGGCGATCTACACCATCGCGCGGGGCTCGTCAGACGCGGCTGCGAATATCCTGTCCTATGAACTCATGCGCGAAACCGGGCTTCCGGTCACCTCGCTGCCACCGTCGGTCTTTTCGGTCGGGCAGGGGGTCGACATGGCGGGCAGCCTGGCACTGGTGATCTCGCAATCCGGCGCAAGCGATGACCTCGTGATCGCGGCCACGGGCGCAAGGGCGCGCGGGGCGATGGTTGCGGGCATCATCAACCAGCCAGGGTCCAGGGTGGGTGCAGTCGCAGATGTAACGATGCCGATCAGCGCGGGTCCGGAACTCGCCGTGCCCGCCACCAAGTCGGTCGTCGGCTCCATCGCCGCGGGCATGGCCCTGACCGGCGCGCTGGTGCCGTCCTATGCCGCCCGCGCCGCCGCCGATGCCGCAGCCTTCGCAGCGCTGGGGGCCGTCCGCCACTCGCAGGAGGCCGCCATCGTCGCGGCGCTGCTGCGTGCGCGCCATGTCTATGTCATCGGACGCGACACTGGCTTTGGTGCGGCGCAAGAGGCAGCGCTGAAGCTCAAGGAATGCTGCGCCCTGCATGCCGAGGCCTACAGCAGCTCCGAAGTGCTGCACGGGCCGCTGCAACTGGCCACCAACCCGCTTCTGGTGCTGATCCTCGACACCGGCACGCCCGAGATCCAGGACAGTCTCGACACCGCCGAACGGCGCTTCCGCGACACGGGCGGCGCGGTCATCCGCATCCGGGCCACCGATGCCGGCGCACCTGCGATGACGCCTGCAGGCTCTGCCGCGCTGCTTCTGTGCATGATCTACCCGGTTGTGCTTGCTACTGCCCGCGCCTTGGGCCATGACCCCGACCGGCCCGCAACCCTGTCGAAAGTGACGCGAACGACATGACTCGCGATCTCGCCAAATGGGCCACCTGGTCCGAGATCCTGGCGCAGCCGGAGATCTGGGCCGGCTGGGCCGGGACGCTCGACCTTGCCGCCGCGCACGACTTCGTCGCCGCCGCCGGGGTCGATGAGGTCTGGTTCAGCGGGGCAGGGACCAGCGCCTATGTGGGCGACATTCTGACTGCCACGCTCGACTGCCCGTCCGGCCTGCGGTTCCGGTCAGTCCCCACCACCGACCTTGTGGCGCGCCCCGACATGATCCGGGGCCGCCGGCCGCTTGTCGTGAATTTCGGACGTTCCGGAAACTCGGCCGAGACGATTGGCACGCTCGACATCCTCGACGCCGTGGCCCCCGACGCGCCGCGGGTGAACGTCACCTGCAACGGGGACAGCGCGCTCGCGACGCGCAAGGGCGCGGGGCCGCAGCATGTGGTCGTCCTGCCTGCCGCCACGCACGATGCGGGATTCGCGATGACGTCGAGCTTTTCGACCATGCTGCTGACGGCGCTTGCCGTCTTTGGCCAAGACGGAACCCGGCCGATCACCCGCGCCGCAGCCATCCTGCATGACCTGCTGCCGCGTCTGACGGCCTTTGCTGCGGACCGCACGCCGCCCGAACGCATCGTCTTTCTTGGCTCCGGCCCCCTGACCTACGCGGCACGCGAATCCGCGCTGAAGGTGATGGAGCTTGCGGCGGGCCAGATCCCCGCGCTTTGGGATTCCACGCTCGGTTTCCGGCATGGGCCGAAAAGCTTTGTCCGGGGCGCGACCGATGTCGTGCTTTTCCTGTCGCCCGATGCCCATGCCCGCCGCTATGACGACGATCTTGCGGCCGAACTCCGGGCGCAATTCCCTGCTGCTCGCGTTACCACACTCGGGCCGGGCGGCGACGTCGACCTGCCGATGCCGGACGGCGCAGGCTGGGCAGCCGCCAATGCCGTGGCGCTGGCCCAGGTTCTTGCGGTTCACTGGTCCGACGCGCTCGGGCTCAACGTCGACAACCCGTTCGAGGGGCAGGGCACGCTGACCCGCGTCGTCTCGGGCGTCAGACTTTACCCGGTCGCAGCATGATCGCGGGCGGCATCGACCTTGGCGGGACGAAGATCGAGGCGCAGGTCTTCGACCGCGACTGGCGTGTCGTCGATCGTCGCCGGGTCGAGACGCCAAAGGTCTACCCGGCGCTTGTTGCCGCGATGTCCGACCTGATCGGCTGGCTCGGTGACAGGGCAGGGCGCGGCGACCTTCCGGTGGGCATTTCGGCTGCGGGCCTCGTGAACCCCGCGACCGGCCTTGCCTATACCGCGAACCTCTGCGCCACCGGCTATCCGTTCCCGGCCGACATCGCCCGGGCGGTGGGTCGCCCGGTCACCTATGTCAACGACTGCCGCGCCCTGACTCTGTCCGAGGCGATCTTCGGCGCGGGCCGGGGGGCAAGCCCGGTCGCGGGACTGATCCTCGGAACCGGGGTCGGCGGCGGGGCGGCTGTGTCGGGTGTTCTCATCCCCGGTAAGGCGCAGGTGGGCGGAGAGTTCGGCCACATGCCCGCCGCGGCCAACGTCGTGGCGCGCTATGACTTGCCCGTCGTCACCTGCGGCTGCGGGCGGACGGGGTGCTTTGAAACCCTGATCGCCGGCCCTGGCCTGGCGCGCATTGCCAAGGCCAAGACCGGACGCGACCTGTCGCCCCCCGAGATCGCCGCAGGCAAAGCGTCCGACCCCGAGATCGCCCGCGTCTGGGCGATCTGGTGCGAGGTTGTGGCCGAACTGGTGATGACCCTGGCCTTTACCATTGATCCAGAGGTGGTGGTGCTGGGCGGTGGCTTGTCGAAGATCGACGGCATCGAGCAAGACATCACTGCGGCCCTGCGGGCAGCCCAGCTTCCGGGTTTCGCGATTCCGCGCATCGTCGTAGCCGAGGCGGGCGATACCAGCGGTGCGCGCGGCGCAGCCTACGCGGCCTTGACGGGGGCCGGATCATGAGCCGCACGTTCTGGATCAGGCCCGACCGGGCGTTCGACGGGCAGGGCCTGCGGACAGATGTAGCGGTCGCCATTGCGGACGGCGTGATCACCGCAATCGGCACGCCCCCGGATGGTGCCGCAGTTGAACCGCTCGCAGGGACGCTGACGCCAGGCTATCTGGACCTGCAGGTCAACGGCGGGGGCGGGGTGCTTCTGAACACCGACCCGACAGCCGAAGGCATGGAGACTATCGCGGCAGCGCACCGGCGTTTCGGAACGGTCGGCATCCTTCCGACCCTTATTACCGACGCGCCAGAAGTGCTTGATTTCGCGACAGAAGCCGCGCTTCAGGCCTGGGGCCGCAAGGGCATTCTCGGCCTTCATGTCGAGGGGCCGCATATCTCGGTCCAGCGGCGCGGGACCCATGCCGAACGGTTCATCCGGCCACTCGATGCCCGTACCTTCAATTGCGTTGCGCGCCTGCGTGCTGCTGGTGTTCCGGTCATGATCACGCTTGCGCCAGAGGCCGTCGCGCCCGGCCAGATCGCTGCTCTGGCCAGGATGGGGGCGGTGGTATCGATCGGCCATTCCGATGCCTCGGCCGACATGGTGCGCGGCGCGCTGGATGAAGGCGCGTCCTGTTTCACGCATCTTTTCAATGCGATGTCGCCGCTTCTTCACCGCTCTCCCGGCGTTGTGGGGGCCGCGCTGAACTCCCGCGCCCATGCCGGGATCATCTGCGACGGTATCCATGTGGCCGACGAGCTTGTGGGCCTCGCGATCCGCGCACGGCCCGAGCCGGACCGGATGTTCCTTGTTTCGGATGCCATGCCAACGGTCGGCGGCCCCGACCGTTTCCGGCTCTACGACATGGACCTGCATCTGGAAGGGGGGCGTCTTGTGAACGACGAAGGCTCGCTGGCCGGCGCGCATGTTACCATGGCCGAAAGCGTCGCGAGGTTGGTGAATGTTGTCGGCGTCGATCCCGCGCTGGCGCTGCGCATGGCGACGTCGATCCCGGCAGCGGTCATCGGGCTGCCGGACAAGGGGCAGATCGTTGGGCGACCGATGGACGAGGTTCTGGTTCTCGGCGCCGACATGAGCGTCACCGGAACGCTCGACAGAATCCTGTCGCGGGAAGCGGTTTAGGAGGCTACGAGGTGGCTTGGTTTCGGCATATCCAATAGTCCGATAATCAGTATTATGTAACGTACAGATTACGTAGCCTTGCCAAATACTTGCGGCGCCAAGCTGTCGAACCTGGCGCCGCAATCCGCCCTCAGCCCATCACCTTGGTGCCAAGTCCGTGACCTTCCGCCTTGGGCTTGCCCTTGGCCGCGCGCAGGTCCTCGACGTTGCGCACATGCTGGCGCGCGGCACCGTCCCAGTCGCGCGTCTTGACCTTCGGGTTCTTCAGCCGCTCGCGCGCCGCCGGGATCGCGTCGGCGTATTGCGGCAGCCACTTGGCCTGCGCCACCAGCAGCTCGTCGACCATCTGCCAGACTTCCTCGGGCGTGCAGATCGCGCCGACCAGCGGATCGTGCAGCACCGCCTGTTTCAGCAGCTCTACGTCGCCCGCCATCGCGGCCTTCATGCCCATGCGCTGCACGCTGACGCTGACATTGCAGGTCGCCGCACAGGCATCCGGCAGTGTCACGCCCTCGACCATGTTGATGCCGAAACGGTCCACGAAGCCCGGCGACTCGATGATGCAATCATCCGGCAAGTTATTGATAACGCCACCATTCTTGACGTTGAAGTGACCGCGGTAGACCCGACCGGTTTCCAGCGCCTCAAGGATATGGCTCGCGTGCTCATCGGTGCGCTCATAGCCCGACAGCGGCTTGCCGGCGTCTTCGAGGAATACCGGGAAATCCGTCTCGAACCAGTTGCGGTTCTCGGTCGTGTAGCGCAGATAGCCGCCAGTTTCGCCGTGGATCCAGTCATCCAGGCTGATCCAGTCCATGATCTGGTCCGGGCGCTTGCGGTACCAGGGAAGGTACTCCGACAAATGTCCATTGGATTCAGTGCTGTAGAAGCCGAACCTTCGAAGAACGTCGATTCTGACCTTTTCCTGCTGGCTGAAGGTGGGATGCGCCTCGAAGGCGGCCAGCAGCTCGTCCTTGCCGACCCGCCTGCCCTTGTGGCGGATGTCGAGGTACCAGGTCTGGTGATTGATGCCCGAACAGACGATGTCGACCTCCGACATCGGCACGCGCAGCGCGGTAGCGATCTGCCGGTGACCGTTCTGAACGCCGTGACACAGGCCCACCGTGCGCACCTTGCCATGGTCGATCGCTGCCCAGGTCATCATCGCCATCGGATTGGCATAGTTCAGCAAAAGTGCATCTGTTTCAGAGACTTCCCGGATGTCCTTGCAAAAGTCCATCATCGCCGAG
>JBJOQI010000311.1:0-8262 GCA_046050045.1 Pseudomonadota bacterium
TCCGAGCCAATCACTCGCAGCGAACACCCCTCCGGGCTTCAAAACCCTAAACACTTCGGAGTACATCGCCGCCTTGTCCGGGATTTGAATCATCGCGTCTTTGCTGAACACGACATCGAAAGTGGCAGTCGGCCAATTCAACGGCCCTGGAGACACGAGATGAAATTCCACTCGCCCTGCCAAACCGGGGTTCGAAGATGCAAGTCTTGCGCGCGCGCGATCAAGCAGTCCTGACTCTATGTCGATGGCTACAACGTGACTTGCCCCCAGCTCACCGGCCAAAATGAAATCGACACCCCCAGTTCCACAGCCTATATCCAGAACGGTCTTGCCTGTGAGATCAATCCCGGCGGCGATTGCGCGAACCTCACTTGGACCCCCCGGGGAAAGAAAGCCCTCACCCCAGAGAATCTCCAGTCGATCAACGAAGTGGTCGGGGTAGTGCGTCTGTTCCTCTGACATGCACAATTCCTTCCTACCCGCTGTTGCCAATAGGCTACCGCCGTAGAACTCGATTCGCAAAACCGGCATTTGGCTTTCCGAAACGTGCTCTCCCACGACCAAGGCAACTTTGGCCCCAGGCGACCGAAAGCGCGTGATGATCGCGACCGGCCCGGCCGCGATCATCTACAGGTCTGGTGAGGGGCTGGCGCGCCGCAGCGCGCCTCTCCTTCAGGCCTTCGCGCAGGTCACCCCAGCGGCGGGCCGACGATCTCGATCCCGCTTTCGATGCAGGCCGCGGTCAGGGCCGCGATGATCTCGGGCGTGGGGGCCGAGGGTTCGGGCATGCCGGGGCGTTCGGCCGGGCGGCTGACCTTGCGGATCATGCGCTCGAAGTCCTCGCCCGTGGTGATCGCCAGGAAATGCGCGCCGTCGCTGCTTTCGACGCGGAAGGTATGGGCGACGCCCCGGGCTGCCATCGCGGTGTCACCCGGGCCAAGGTAGATGTCCCTCCCGCCCATGGCGATGCGAAGCCGTCCCTGCAGCACGACGAACAGCTCGTCCTGCGTCGCGTGGACATGCATCGGCGGGCCTTCGCCATGGGGGGCCCACTGCTCGACGACCGACAGCTGGTCGGCGGTGTCGCGGCAGGAGACCGGGATGGAAAGCAGGTTGTTGCCGAACCACAAAAGCCCGGACTGCGAAGTGACGTCTGAAATTGCATTCATCTTTCAAGCCTCTCGTTTGCAAGACCGCGCGCCCGCCGCGCGGCATGGCTTGCCTTGTGCCGCATTTCAGGTCATCCATGAAATCGCATGTTCTTATCTGGTCAATCCACGCCATGGATTTGAATTCGCTTGACCTGAACCTGATCCGGGTCTTCGACGCGCTCTGGCAGGAACGCAGCGTGACGCGGGCGGGGGCGCGCATCGGCCTCAGCCAGCCTGCGGTCAGCGCGGCGCTTGACCGGTTGCGCCATGCGCTGAACGACCGGCTGTTCGTGCGGCGCGGCAACCTGATGGTGCCGACCCCCCGGGCCGAGGACCTGGCCCCCCGGGCGCGGGCAGCGCTGGAGGAGATCGGGCGGATGCTGTCGCCCGGGCGGCGGTTCGAGGCCGGGCTGCTGGCCCGGGTCTTCACGCTGCTGGGGTCGGATTTCTTCACGATGGAGTTCATGCCGAAGCTTGCCCTGGCCCTGCGGCATGAGGCGCCGGGCGTCAGGCTGCGGCTGCTGGACAGCGCGCGGGGCGACGTGGCGCGGTCCTTGCAGGACAGCGCCATCGATATGGCGCTGGAGGCCCCGATGGCGATGCCCGACTGGGTATCGAGCGCGCTGCTGTTCGACGCGCCCTTTGCGGTGGTCGTGTCGCGCGGGCATCCCGCGATTGCCGGGCTGGCTGACCGGTCGGTGCTGCCGATGGAGGTTTTCTGCGGGCTCGACCACGTGCTGCGGTCGGTGGATGGCGGCATGACCGGGGCGACCGACGCGGCGCTGGCGGGCCTGGGGCTGTCGCGCCGGGTGACGATGACCCTGCCCACCTTCCACGCCGTCGCGCAGGCGGTGGCCCAGGGCGGCCATATCGCGGTGATGCCGGTGCAGTACGTGCGCGCGGTGAAGGACCTGCTTGGCCTGGCCGAGTTTCGCCCGCCGCTGGATATCGCCGTGCCGGGCATCCGGCTTTACTGGCATTCGCGCAATGATGGCGACCCGGCGCACCGCTGGATGCGCGACCTGGTGATCGGCACGGTAGGGGCACTTGGCTACCGAGAGGCCGCGCCCTGACCCGGCGTGTCTTGCGCGCGGGTCGCCGCCCCGCGATGATCGGGCGATCCGACAGGGAGGACAGGGCATGAAACCCGGCAAGGCACCGCTGCCCCGCAGCGCCGCGGGCACGACACAGGCCGAGGGCCTGCGCCCCGCGACGCTGGCGCTGGATGGCGGGCTTCGCATCGACGCCGAGACCGGGGCGATTGCGCCGGGCATCTCGATGTCGGTCAACAATGCCTTTGTGCCCGGCCATTCGGCGTTTTCCGCCGAGGGTGCGGGCGATCTGGCCGATCTGCCCTTCCTCTATGCCCGCTGGACCAACCCCACGGTCCGCGACCTTGAGCGCCGGCTCGCGGCGCTGGAGGGCGCGGACGCCGCGCTGGCCACGGCGACCGGCGTTGCGGCAATTGCGGCGACGTTCCTGAGCCTGCTGAAGTCCGGTGATCATCTGGTGATCTCGGACGTGGCCTATGCCGGGGCCTATGAGCTTGCCACCCGGATACTGCCCGGCTTCGGGATCGAGGTGACGCCGGTGAACCTGTCGCGCCCGGATGACCTGCGCGCGGCGATGCGGCCCAACACGCGGCTTGTCCATGCCGAGACGCCCTGCAACCCGATCCTGCGGCTGACCAACCTGCCTGCCGTGGCGGCCATCGCCCATGCGGGCGGGGCGCTTCTGTCGGTGGATTCGACGCTGGCCACCCCGGTCATCACCCGGCCGCTGGAGCATGGGGCGGACCTTGTGATCCATTCGCTGACCAAGTTCATGAACGGCCACGGCGATGCGCTGGGCGGCGCGGTGATCGGGGCGCGGGAGGTGATCGCGCAGATCCGCTCGACGGCGGGGGTCTATCTGGGCGCGGCGCTGTCGGCGCAGAACGCCTGGCTGATCCTGCGCGGGATCGACACCTTGTTCCCGCGCCTGCGGCTGGCCTCGGACAATGCGCTGGCGCTGGCGCGGCACCTGCAGGCGCATCCGGGCGTTGCGGGCGTGATCTATCCGGGCCTGCCCGACCACCCGCAGCGCGCGCTGGCCGCGGCGCAGATGGCGCTGCCGGGCGGGATCGTCAGCTTCCGCGTGCGGGGTGACGGCGAGGCCGTCGCACGGCGGATGGCCGAGAGGTTCCGGGTCATCCACTATGCCTTCTCGCTCGGCCATCAGCGAAGTCTCTGCGTCTGGCTGTCGACCGAAGAGATGCAGGCCACCTACCGCATGACCGGGGCGAACCTGGCCGACTACCGCGACTGGGCGGGCGAGGGGGTGTTCCGCCTGTCGGTGGGGCTGGAAGACCCCGCCGACCTGATCGCTGACCTCGACCGCGCGCTGGCGGGTTGACGCGCCCCGGCGGGGCGGGGCGCGCCAGGGGCCGGTTACTGCAACCCCGACAGGCTCTGGCCCAGCCGCATCAGCTGCACCGCCTCGGCGCGGTAGCCGAAGCGGTCCTCGCCCCTGGCCGCTTCGGCCAGTGCGATGGCCTCGGCCCAGCCCCAGGTGCCCAGGTACTTCGGCTCGGACAGAAGCTGGCCCATGCCGGCGACGGCCGCGGCAAAGCGGAAATCGTCGTCGGGGGCGGCGGGCGTGGCCGGGATCGGCGTTTCGATCAGGCGGCTTTCGCTTTCGCCGGGGGCCTTCCAGCGCAGTTTCAGGAACCCGATCTCGCTGGGGTCGGCTGCGGCAGGGGCCGCGGCCTGATAGCGCAGCGGGTCCGACAGGATGGCGGGCGAACCCACGGGCGTCACCTCGTAGAGCGCGGTCACCTGAAGCCCGGCACCGATTTCGCCCGCGTCCACCCGGTCGTTGTTGAAATCCTCGCGCGCGAGCGCCCGGGTCTCGTAGCCGATCAGCCGGTATTCGGCGACGGCGGCGGGGTTGAACTCGACCTGCACCTTCACGTCGTCGGCGATGGGGAACAGCGCGCCGGTCAGCTGGTCAACCAGCACCTTCTGCGCCTCGCCGAGCGTGTCGATGTAGCTCGCGGTGCCGTTGCCGTTCTGCGCCAGCGCCTGCATCGTCGCATCATCGAGGTTGCCGCGCCCGAAGCCGAGGACCGACAGGTAGATGCCCGAGGCGCGTTCGTGCGTGATGTAGTCCTCCAGCGACTGCGGATCGCTGATCCCGACGTTGAAATCGCCGTCGGTCGCCAGCAGGACACGCGTGACCTCGCCTTGCTCCATCATCCCGCGCGCCACGTCATAGGCAAGCGCGATGCCCTCCTGTCCCGCGGTCGAGCCGCCGGCCATCAGGTTGTCGAGCGCGGCCAGGATGCGCGTCTGGTCGGCGGCCGGCGTGGGGTCGAGCGCGGTGCCCGCCGATCCGGCATAGGTGACGATGGCCACCTGATCCTCGGGGCGAAGCTGGCCGAGCATCAGCCGGAACGACTGCTTCAGCAGCGGCAGCTTGTTCGGGTCTTCCATCGAACCCGAGGTGTCGATGAGGAAGACAAGGTTCAGCGGCGGGCGGGCATCGGTCGCGGGAACCGCGCCCTGCAGCCCGATCCGCAGAAGCTGCGTGTCTGCGTTCCACGGCGTTGCCGACAGGCTGACGGCGGCGCGGAAGGGTGCGCCGCCCGCTTCGGGCGCAGGGTAGGCATAGGGGAAGTAGTTCACCATTTCCTCGATCCGCACCGCCTCGGGCGGGGGCAGGTAGCCCGCCACCAGCGAGGACCGCACGACACCCCAGCTGGCGGTGTCGACGTCGACGGAGAAGGTCGAGACCGGCTCTTCCGCCGCGATCTTCACCGGGTTCGGGTCTTCGTTGGCGAAGGCCTCGGTCGACGGAAAGGGCTGGGCATAGGCGTCGGCGGGGGCGGGCGCGCCAAGGGCCATTTCGGCCTCGGGCGCGGCCATGCCCGCGGCGGCATCGGACATCGCCTGATTGGCCAGTCGCTCGCGCCGCGGCTCCGCCGGGGCGGCGAGCTTGCCGAGTGCGCCTTCGGGAGCCGCCTCTTCCTGCACCGGCGGGGCGGGTTCGGCCTGCATCGTCACGACGGCGTCGGCCTCGGGCGCAATCTCGGGCGCGGCGGGTTTCGGCGCTTCGGCAACCGGACCATCGGCAACCGGCGCTTCCGTGTCGGTGGCGGTCAGGTCGGGGGCCACGTCGGGGACAATTGGGCCGCGCTGCAAGGTCGGCGCGACGACGACAAGGGCAAGGCCAAGCGCCGCGGCCGAGGCGGCACCGGCCAGCGTGGCACGGGTGGAAAGGGATTGAAGCATCTGGCGTACTCCTGTCAGGAACCCCGCCGCTTTCGGGCGGTCTGACATGGGACGCACGGCATCGGCCGTTTCTTGGGGAGCGGCCTGATGCGCGTCGAAAGCAGCCATCGCGCGGGCCAGCGTCTCGGCCCGGCGCGCGGGGTCGGCGTCAGGGGAGGTGGCCTTCAGGGCCTTGCGAAGGGCGTCGAGTTCGTCGGTCATAGCATCCCCTCGGCCCGCGCGAGGTTGCGCAGGCGTTTCTTCACCTCGCTCATCCGCCAGGCGACGGTGCCTTCGGACACGCCCAGAACCTCGGCGGCCTCGGCCTGGCTCAGGTCCTCGCCCAGCGTCAGGGCCAGGGTGTCGCGCAACTCGGGCGTCAGCTGCGCCATCGTGGCCATCAGCCAGCCGGTCTGCGCCTGCGCCTCGGCGATGCCGGCCTGCCGGTTCACCTCCCAGTCGCCCCAGCCCTCGGCGGCGCGGGCGCGGGTGGCGGCGCGGCGGCGGCGGTCGAGTGCCGCGTTCACCGTCACGCGGTAGAGCCAGGTGGTGAACCGCGCCTCGCGCCGGTAGCTGGCAAGCTTTGCGGGCAATGCGCAGCAGATGTCCTGCGCCAGGTCCTCGGCCTCGGCCCGCGATCCGGTCAGGCGGAACCCGAGGCCAAGGATGCGGTCGTAATGCCGCGACAGCAGCGCCGCGAAGGCATCGCGGTCTCCGGTCGCGGCGGCAGCCGCAAGGGCCTCGTCAGGGGTTTCCATGCGCATGTCTTATGTCTGACGCGGGCGCGCCTGCAATCCTTGGCGGGGGGATGAAAAAAAGCTGCCGGCGGACCGATGGGCCGCCGGCAGCCAGCCGGGCGCGCGGCGTTGGGGAACAGGATGCGCGCGCGCGCGCCCCAGGGAGCTCAGTAGATCAGCCCGTCATAGACCGCGAAGGCCTGCCCGACCGAAGCCAGCCGGTCGGTCTGGCCGTGGTCGCGGGCATAGGCCGAGATCGCGGCAAAGGTGCCGGGGCCGAACTGCCCGTCGATGCCCGAGCGGTAGTAGCCAAGGCTGGCCAGACGGCGCTGGATCGCCAGGCGCTGCGTCGTCGAATAGCTCTTGAAGGCCACGGCGGCGGGGGTCGAATAGATGTTCGAGGGGATCGTCGGCGCATAGACCGGCTGCTGCGGCTGGTAGCGGACCGGCTGCGTCGGCGCAGGCTGGGTATGGACCGGCTGCGAGCGGGTCGGCTGTGCCTGTGCCTGCTTGCGGGACGAGGCGATCAGCGCGCCGACCGCGACGGTCGCCAGCACGCCCTTGAGGAAGTTCTGTTCGTTCTTGCCCCAGGCATGGGCGGGGGCAGCGGGGATCGCGGCGATCGACAGGGCCGAGACAGCGGCGATGGCAGTGTTTCTGAGAGAGAGCAGCATCTCATGTGTCCTTTCGGGTTGCGGCCCGACGGCGCTGTGTGGCGCTTGGCGTCGGGCCTTGCCGGAACACTTGGACGCGGCGCCGCTGATAGGCAAAATCGCCGCCGCGCTAGGCGATAACATGAAAAAATCCAGTGGGTTGTGCGAAATGCCCTAGGGCAGAAGGGTAAAGCCCGCCGTCTCGGTATCTGCCCCGTTGATCCGCAGGGATATCGCATGACCGCCCGGATAGAGCCTGCGCGTCGTGACCGGGCGGAAGCTGACCTGCCGGGAAAAGACTGCGGTCTTGCCCGGCGCAAGCGTCAGGTTGCCGCCCTTGAACACCTTGGGGGAAAGCCCGCCGTTCGCCTTGCGGAAATGCACGACCAGATCGACCGTCAGCGCCTGCGGCGCATCAGAGGTCGAGGTCAGGTCGGCCTCGACCCGCAGGAGGCCCCCGACTGCTACGCTGGTGGCCGACAGGCGCGGCCGGACGGGGCGCAGGCGCGCCGGTTCGCGGCCGAAGATCGCCAGCGTCTCGGGGTCGCCCCGCTTTACCAGCGTGCGGGCGGCATGGCGCAGCAGCGCCTGCCGGGCGGGGCCCGCGCCCGCCATCCAGTCGCGCAGCAGGTCCGTCACCCGCCCGGGGTGGTCCTTGGCGATGTCGTTGAGGTGGTTGGCGACCGAGCGGCGCACATAGTCCTCGGGGTCGTCGCGCAGGCGTTCAAGCAGCGGCAGTGCCGGGCCGGGATCGGCGATCAGGCCGGGCAGCTGCATGGCCCAGGGCAGGCGGGGCCTCGTGCCCTCGGACACCAGCCGGCGGACATGGCGGTTCGGGTCATCGGTCCAGCGCGACAGGATCGCCAGCGCGCGGGGCTGGTCGGCCAGCAGGAAATGCCTGACCGCGAATTCCGATGAAAAGCGCATCGTCATCTCGCGCAGAAGCTCCATCCCCCGGTCGAAATCGGCGATCCCGTGCTGCCCCACCACCATGGTCAGCGGCAGGATCGCCCAGCCGCAGAGACCCTGTTCGTCGGCGGGCAGGTTCGCGTGGTCGAGCCTGTCGGGGTGCAGCACCGCCAGCAGCACACGGGCGCGGTCGGCGGGGTCGCCCGGCAGGCGGGCGTGCAGCGCATCGGCAATGGCCTGGGCGCGGGCCTTGAGTTCCAGCGCGTCAAGCTGCGCCAGGACCTCGGCCTGAAAGCCCGCGCCGTCAAAATCCGGCTCGTGGCGGGACAGGTGATCGGCGATGCGGGTCACAAGGCCGGGTGAAAAGAAGGTCTTGAACGGCTCCATCCCTCAGGTCCCGGCATAGGTGGCAAGGCTTTGATAATGTGTCACGCCCGCCGCGGGGTCGCCATCGCCCATCTCCATCAGTGCGAAATAGGCCTGGCATGCGGGCGAGGCCATGGCCTGCGTGATCACCCCGTCGGCGGTCGCCCGGTCGTTCCAGTGCACCAGGTCGAGATAG
>JBJOQI010000312.1:0-3207 GCA_046050045.1 Pseudomonadota bacterium
ATCGTGCAGGCGATCAACGATCAGGGCGGCCGCGCCGTCGGGATCTCGGGCAAGGACGACGACCAGATGGTCTGCGAGCCAGACGACCCGGAACTGGGCTTCGTGGGCAAGCCCGTACATGTCGACCCCGAGATCCTGACCGACCTTTACAAGGCCGGCATGATCCCGGTCGTGGCCCCGGTCGCGACCGGCATCAATGACAACGAGACCTTCAACGTGAACGGCGACACGGCGGCGGGCGCCATTGCGGCGGCGCTGAAGGCGGACCGGCTGCTGCTCTTGACCGATGTGGCGGGCATCAAGGATGACACCGGCGAGGTCGTGACCCAGCTTCACCCCTCCGAGGTGCAGGCGCTCATCGACAAGGGCGTGATCTCGGGCGGCATGATCCCCAAGGCGGAAACCGCGCTCGACGCGCTGAAGAACGGCGTCCGGGCGGTGGTGATCCTTGACGGGCGGGTCTCGAACGCCTGCCTGCTCGAGCTGTTCACCGACCACGGCGCGGGGTCGATCATCCGCTCGACCGAGCCGCGGGTGAAGCCGCGCACGCCGCGCCCCGCCTACCGCCCGCGCGGATGACGCTGGGCGACATTGCCGCCGCCGTTGCCGCGCACCGGCTGATGGTGATGGGGGCCTTCCACCCGGCCGAGGGCGACATGCTGCCCGGGGATATCCGGACGCTGGTGATGCTCGGCCCCATGGGCGCGGGCTTCTGGGACCACCTGACCGGCCAGCCGGAATGGGACGGCGCGCCTGACCCCGTCGACCGCTGGTCGCGCCGGGTGATCGGGCGGCTGGCTTGCGACATGGGCGGCAAGGCCTACTTCCCCTTCGGCGGCCCGCCCTACCAGCCCTTCATCGCCTGGGCGAAGCGCACCGGGCGGGCCTGGGCCTCGCCCGTCACCATCCTGGTCCACGACGTGGCGGGGCTGTTCGTCAGCTACCGGGGCGCGATCGGGCTGCGCGAGCGGCTGGACCTGCCTGACCCCGGCCCGCGCCCCTGCGAGACCTGCGCCGGGAAACCCTGCCTGACCGCCTGCCCGCCGCGCGCACTGACCGGGGCAGGTTACGATGTTCCGGCCTGTCACGCCTTTCTGGACAGCCCGGCAGGAAATGATTGCCTGACAAGGGGCTGTGCCGTTCGTCGCGCTTGCCCGCTGTCTGAAAGCTATGGCAGGGTGGAGGCACAGTCAGAATACCACATGGGACAGTTTCACCGATGATACCAGCCGGACACCGCCGCCTGATTCTCACGCGGCACGCGAAATCCGACTGGGATGATCCCATGCTGCCCGATCATGAGCGCCCGCTGAACGGGCGGGGCCGCCGGTCGGCGCTGGAACTGGGGGAGTGGCTGCATTCAAGGGGCTATGAGCCGGACGAGGTGCTCTGCTCCTCGGCCACCCGCACGCGGGAAACCTGGGCGCGGGTCGCCTCGGCGCCGCTGGAGGTGATGCCGCAGGTCAGCTTCGTGGACTCGCTCTATCACGCCGGGCCGGACGTGATGCTGAAGGTGCTGAACAAGGCCGGGGGCGATGTGGTGATGATGCTGGGCCACAACCCCGGAATCGCGGCCTTTGCCGCCATGCTGCCCGCGCGCCAGCCCAACCACGAGGATTTCCGCCGCTATCCGACCGCCGCCACATTGGTCGTGGATTTCGAGGTTACGGACTGGGCGGACGTGAAGCCCGGCATGGGTAGCGTGCTGGACTTCTTCGTGCCCTCGGGCCGCGACTGAACTGGCCGCATCGGGACTGTCCCACGATGGGACACCTTGAAAACACACGTATTATCAATGCTTTGCATCTTTCGGTAACCTTTCATTAGTGGTTCCGGCCGTCCCTCTGCGCAACTTTTCCCCGCCGGTTTCATGGAATTGTGACACGGGTGAGACCCGCGTATTACGTCCGACGCGAATGCTTCCGTGATGGGCCCCCCATGCTGCGCGGCCCGCTGCCGTCACGCTAGCGAAGGAGCCACGCCATGACCCCTCATTCGACCGTTGATCTGTCCTGGGACGAATTCGACGAACTGCGCAACCCGCGCCCTGCCGCCACCGGCTTTGACGCCGTGGTCGACCGCGCGATTTCGCGCCGCGGGTTCCTTGGCGGCGTGCTTGCCTTCGGGTCGGGCGCGGCGGTCTTCGGGTCGGCCATGCTGGGCCAGACGACCTCGGCCCGGGCGCAGGCCGCGGCCTTCAGGTTCAAGCCGGTCGACATTGCCACCGACTTCGACATCCACGTGCCCGACGGTTACCAGTGGAAGCCGCTGGTCCGCTGGGGCGACGCGCTGTTCTCGGACGCCAGGGACAGCTTCTCGGCCGAAACCGGAACGCCGCTGGCCATGTCGGACAAGGTCTTCGGCGAGAACACCGACGGGATGGAGCTGTTCGTGGTCGACGGCAAGGAAGTCATCGTCATCAACTCGGAATATGCCAACAACAAGGTGAACCTGCCCGCCGAGGCCGATGGCGTGCCGCGCAACGCCGAGGAAGTGCAGCTTCTGAAGAACATCCAGGGCGTCACCGTCATGGAGATCGCCAATGCTGGCAACGGCTACGAGGTCGTGCTCGACAGCCCCTATAACCGCCGCATCCACCACGACACGCCGATGACGATGGATGGCCCCGCCGCCGGATCGGCCCTGACCAGGACCAACGCCGACCCCGAAGGCCTGTCGCCCAAGGGCACGCTGAACAACTGCGGCTCGGGCCGGACGCTCTGGGGCACCTACCTGACCTGCGAGGAAAACTTCAACGGCTACTTCGGCCTGAAGGCCGAGCGCGAGCCGACCGAAGGCGAAAAGCGCTATGGCCTGGGCGGCCAGTCACGCTATGCCTACGAACTGCACGACGCCCGCTTCGACCTGGACGCCGAGCCGAACGAACCGCACCGCCACGGCTGGGTGGTCGAGATCAACCCGGCAGATGCGACCTCGACCCCGGTGAAGCACACGGCACTTGGCCGCTTCAAGCACGAGAATGCCGAGATGGTGCAGGCCTCCGACGGGCGCGTTGTCGTCTACATGGGCGACGACGAGCGTGGCGAATTCATCTACCGCTATGTCTCGACCGGCACCTGGGCCGAAGGCGGGGCGACCGATGGCCTGCTGTCGGACGGCACGCTTTACGTGGCGAAGTTCAACGATGACCAGACCGGCCAGTGGCTGGCGCTGACGCCCGAAGCCACCGGCATGTCGGTGGAAGAG
>JBJOQI010000313.1:0-3085 GCA_046050045.1 Pseudomonadota bacterium
CGGACACGCTCGGGTTGCTTCTGCTGTTGCCGCCGGTGCGCGCGCTGGCGATTGACCGGATCCGCGCCCGGATGGTCGCCGTGGGCGGCGCTGCGCCGCGTGACCCGTTCGGCGGTCCGGCATCCGGCCCGGGCACGGTCATCGACGCCGAGTACGAGGTAATCGAACCCAAGGGCCCCGGGCAATCCGGCTGGACGCGGCATTGAGCAACCGCGGCCGACCTGCTAGAGAACCCGCGGTCTTGCAGGTTTGGGAGTAGACGATGGCCGAAAACGGCAATGGCGGCACGGCGCAGCAGCCCGCGCAGATCAGGATGCAGGTGCTGGGCCAGTACATCCGCGACATGTCTTTCGAGAATGTCGTCGCGCTCAAGGGCATCAGCGCCGCCGAGGTCTCGCCCGAGATACAGGTCCAGGTCAGCCTCGATGCGCGCAAGCGCCCGGCCGATCACCAGTTCGAGGTCATCTCGAAGTACAAGGTGACCTCGTCGAACAAAGCCGACAAGGCCAACCTTTTCCTGCTGGAACTCGAATATGCGGGCCTGTTCCACGTCGAGGGCCTGCCTGAAGAACAGCTGCACGCCTACCTGCTGATCGAGTGCCCGCGGCTTCTGTTCCCCTTCGTGCGGCGCATCATCTCGGATGTGACGCGCGATGGCGGCTTCCCGCCGCTCAACGTCGACAACGTCGACTTCCTGGCGCTCTACCGGTCGGAAATGGCCCGCCGGGCCGCCGCGCAGAAGCCTGCCGAAACGCTTTCCTGACCTGACGGCAGGCCTCGCGGTTACTGGCGTTCCTGCGCATTTGCTGCATGATGTGCGGGCGATATCCGGCTGCCGCCGGAGGACCCGGGGGGGCAATTCGACGTGACGGGCAAGGCATTCGCCGCGCTTAGGGGAATAGTTCTGGCCGGCCTTTCTGCGGCGGGGCTGTTCCTTGCCGCGCCTGCATCGGCGCAGGCCATCCGGCTGTCCGCGCCCGGTGCCCCCGACCCGCTGGCCGAAGCCCTGCGCGATGCATCGGCCCTGTTCGCCGCGCGCGAGGACCAGCGAACCACCGCGCAGGACCTGTTTGCGGCGGCGCAGGCCGACTATGCCCGACTGCTTGGCGTGCTTTACGAGGATGCCCGCTATGCCGCGGTCATCTCGATCCGCATCGACGGGCGCGAGGCGGCTGAAATTCCGCTGCTTGAATCGCCGGACCGCATCCGCCGGATCGAGATCGCGGTGCGCCCCGGCCCGCAGTTCACCTTCGCCACGGCCCGGATGCGCCCCTATGCACGCGAAACCGATATCCCGCCCGTCTATGGCGACACCCGGCCCGCCTATTCCACAGCGATCCGCGAGGCCGCTGCGGCGGGGGTCGAAGGCTGGCGGCAGCTGGGCCATGCCAAGGCGCGGATCGCCGAGGAACAGATTACCGCCGACCACCCGTCAAGGACCGTTTCGTCCCTGCTGCTGCTCGATCCGGGTCCGCGGGTCAGTTTCGGACAGTTGCAGATGTCCGGTTACGCCCGGATGCGACCCGAACGGCTGGCTGCCATTGCGGGCTTTCCCACCGGCCGCGTCTTCAGCCCCGAGGACGTGGCGCTGGTCGAGGACCGCCTGCGCCGGAGCGGGGTCTTCCGCACCGTCAGCCTGAGCGAGGCCGAAGCCGTTTCGCCCGGCGACCGGCTCGATTTCTCGCTCGTCGTCGAAGAGGCCCCGCTGCGGCGCTTCGGCTTTGGCGCCGAGGTGGCGAGCTTCGATGGCATCGGGCTGTCGGGCTACTGGCTGCACCGCAACCTGCTGGGCGGGGGCGAGAGGCTGCGCTTTGACGGTGCGGTATCGGGGATTGCCGCGCAGACGGGCGGCGCGGACTTCAAGCTCGCGCTGCGCTTCGACCGGCCGGCGACGCTGTCGCCCGACAACACCGCCTTTGCCGAGGCGACGGCAGAACATGTCGACGACCAGTACAGCGACAGCGACCGGATTGCCCTGTCCTTCGGCCTGAAGCGCCAGTTCCGCAACCGGCTCGAGGCCGATATCGCGCTGGCCTATATCGCCTCGGATGTCACCGACCGGTTCGCCAGCGAATCCTACCGGCAGGTCGCGCTGCCGATGTCGCTGTCCTACGACCGGCGCGACGTGCCGCTTGATCCCACGGCCGGCTGGTTCGCCCGGGCCGAGGTGAAACCGTTCCTTGGCCTTGGCTCCACGGGAAGCGGCGTCCGGCTGTTCGGCGACCTTCGGTACTACCGGTCGCTCGGCGGCGACGGGCGCGCGGTTCTGGCGGGGCGGCTGCAGGCCGGGACGGTCATGGGCCCCACCCTGCTGGCCACACCGCGCGAGGATCTGTTCTTTTCCGGCGGCGGCGGCACCGTGCGCGGCCATCCCTACCAGTCGCTCGGCGTCAGGGTGCTGCGCGCTGGCAACCTTATCTCGGGTGGGCAGAGCTTTCTCGGCGCATCAGGCGAGTTGCGGCTGGCCGTGACCGAAAAGATCGGCCTCGTCGGTTTTGCCGACGCGGGCGCGGTTGCGCCCTTCGACTTCTTCACCGGCGGGCTCGAATGGCACAGCGGGGCCGGCATCGGCCTGCGCTACGCCACGCCAATCGGCCCGATCCGGCTGGATGTGGCCACGCCCATCGGCGGGCGCACCGGCAACGGTGTGCAGCTTTACGTCGGTCTGGGGCAGTCCTTCTGATGCGGCGTCTGGCCCTGGCCCTGCTTCTGCTTCTACCGCTGCCCGCGGCCGCGCAGGACCAGACGGCGCAGGACCGTGGCTTTCTGCAGGGACTGCTGGAAGACAATCTTTCGGGCGCGGGCCGAACAATGCGGATCGAGGGGTTTGCCGGCGCGCTGTCGTCCCGCGCGACCTTCGACAGCCTCACGATTGCCGATGACGCAGGGGTCTGGCTGACCGCCAGGGGCGGCGCCCTGTCGTGGAACAGGTCGGGCCTGCTGAAAGGCCGGATCGACATCTCAGAACTGTCGGTCCGCGAGATCGAGATGCCGCGCCGCCCGAAACAGGACGGCAGCGGCTGGTCCGAGGCCGCCGGATTCTCGCTGCCGGAACTGCCGGTCGCCTTGAACATATCGGCGCTGA
>JBJOQI010000314.1:0-5925 GCA_046050045.1 Pseudomonadota bacterium
CCAACCGCATGCAGCTGCCCGTCGAGATCGTCAGTCGTGTGCGGGAGGCGGTGGGCAGGGACTTCATCATCATCTACCGCCTGTCCATGCTCGACCTGATTCCCGATGGCCAGAGCTGGGACGAGGTCGTGACGCTGGCGAAAGCCATCGAGGGCGCCGGCGCCACGATCATCAACACCGGCATCGGCTGGCACGAGGCGCGGGTGCCCACCATCGCCACTTCGGTCCCGCGCGCCGCCTGGGCCTGGGTGACGAAGCGCCTGATGAGTCAGGTCGGGGTCCCCCTTGTCACCTCGAACCGCATCAACACGCCCGAGGTCGCCGAACAGGTTCTGGCCGATGGCTGCGCCGACATGGTCAGCCTGGCCCGCCCCTTCCTCGCCGACCCCGACTTCGTCAAGAAGGCCGCCGAAGGCCGCGCCGACCAGATCGCACCCTGCATCGCCTGCAACCAGGCCTGCCTCGACCATACCTTCGCGGGCCGGATTTCCACCTGCCTCGTCAACCCGCGCGCCTGCCACGAGACGATTCTCGTGGCGAAACCCGCCAGCCCCGCCCGCCGCATCGCCGTCGTGGGCGCGGGCCCCGCGGGCATGTCGGCGGCCATCACCGCAGCCGACCGCGGCCATGCCGTCACCCTCTTCGACCGCGCCGCGCAGGTCGGCGGCCAGCTCAACATGGCCCGCGTGATCCCCGGCAAGGAGGAATTCCACGGCCTTGTCGCCTGGTTTGCCACCATGCTCGACCGGGCGGGCGTGACCCTGCGGCTGGGCACCGAGGCGACGCCCGCCATGCTTGGCGACTTCGACGAGGTGATCGTAGCCACCGGCGTGCGCCCCCGCGACCCGGCGATCCCCGGGCAGGACGGCCCGAACGTGCTGGGCTACATCGACGTGCTGGCCCGCAAGGCCCCGGTCGGCCCCCGCGTCGCCATCATTGGCGCGGGCGGCATCGGCTTTGATGTGGCCACATTCCTGGCCGAGGGCGAGCACAGCCTGACGACCGACCCCGAGGGCTGGAAACGGGCCTGGGGCGTCGGCGATCCGGCCCTGTCGCCGGGCGGTCTGGCCGAACCCGCCGTTCAACCTGCGGTACGCCAGATCCATCTTCTGCAGCGCAAGGCCGAAAAACCCGGTCGCGGGCTTGGCAAGACCACCGGCTGGATCCACCGCGCCGCCCTTGCCCAGCGCGGCGTCGCGATGGTCGGCGGCGTCAACTATGACCGGATCGACGCCACTGGCCTCTGGATAAGCCACGGTGAGAAAAGGGAAAATCCAGAACACCTCGCCGTAGACACCATCGTTCTCTGCGCCGGACAGGTCAGCGAACGCGGGCTGGCCGATGCCCTTGCCGCCGCCGGTCGCCCGGTTCACGTGATCGGCGGCGCCGATCAGGCGGGCGAACTTGATGCCAAGCGCGCGATTGACCAGGGCACGCGGCTGGCACTCGGCCTCTGACCGCCGACTCGCCGGAAAGTTGAGGATTCCGACACACTCCCCGGTGCCGTGCCACCATAGGTTCGTTACAATACCCTAGTCTTGTCAGCCCGCCTCCGCATTCTTGCCCGATTTGCCCCAGATAAGGGTCAGCGGCGGGCAATGTTGTTCTAAGGTGCACAATGGACCGACTGACAGAAATGGAGGCCTTCGCCACAGTGGTAGACCAAGGGGGGTTTACTGACGCGGCGAAGAAGATGGGGATCTCGAAATCCGCAGTCTCCAAACACGTATCCGCGCTCGAGGCCCGGCTTGGCGCGCGACTTCTCAACCGGACGACACGGCGGGTCAGCCCGACCGAAATCGGCCTCGCCTATTATGACCGCGCCCGTCGCGTTCTGAACGATGCCGGTGAAGCGGATGCGCTTGTCACCTCGATGCAGTCGGCGCCCTCGGGCCTGTTGCGCATCTCGGTCGCTACCGACTTCGGGGTGAACCTGCTCTCGCCGATCCTTGGGGACTTCCTGCTCGAATACCCCGAGATCACGGTGAACATGGTCCTGAACAACCGCTACGTAGAGCTTATCTCGGAAGGCTTCGACATGGCGATCCGCGTGGGCGAGCTGGAAGACAGCACGCTGCGCGCCCGCAAGCTGACCGATACCGCCAAACGCATGATCGGCTCGCCCGCCTATTTCCAGAAATACGGCCGCCCGCAGAAGATCGACGACCTGAACGAGCACAAGCTGCTGCACTACTCGAACCAGGCCTCGGGCAACGTGT
This sequence comes from Pseudomonadota bacterium, assembly GCA_046050045.1. Lineage (GTDB taxonomy): Bacteria > Pseudomonadota > Alphaproteobacteria > Rhodobacterales > Rhodobacteraceae > JAOADN01. Next base: position 2,220 of record JBJOQI010000314.1, read on the forward strand.
GGAAGATCACCGCGCCCTCGGGTGAAAAGCGTCAGGTCCGCACCGCGGGCTGGCTGACGGTGAACGACGGCCAATCGCTGCTGAACGCCGCGATCTCGGGTCTCGGCATCGCCTACCTGCCCTCGTTCCTCTACGCCGATGCGATGAAGCAGGGCATGGTCGAGGAAGCGATCCCCGACCTGCCGGTCGAGACGCTGGGCATCTACGCCGTCTATCCGCCGGGCCGCTTCACGCAGCCCAAGGTCCGCGCCTTCATCGACTTCCTCGCGGGTGCCTTTGCAGACAAGGGACCGGACGCCTGGTGATCGTCCGGCGGGCTTGGCCCGATGTGGTGTGAGTACTGAGTTACGGTCGGGTCGGGGCGAGCATCGCCTCGACCCGTCGGTTTTTCTGGCGGCCCGCTTCGGTCAGGTTGCTGGCCCGCGGGGCCAGATAGCCCGCGCCCTCGGCCCCGATCCGGGTGCCGTCCGCGCCATAGTCGGCAACCAGCCGTTCGGCCACCGACTGCGCCCGCCGCCGCGACAGCGCGATGTTGGCGTCCAGCGCCCCGGTGGCATCGGTATGACCGACCAGCACGATCCGCGTCCCGGGGTTTCCTTCCAGAAACCCGGCAAGCGCCGCCAGCGATGCGAACCGCCCCGGCCCAAGCTCTGCCGTCCCCGACGCAAACACGAGATCGTCGAGCGCGACCCGACCCTCGGCCGTCAGCACCGCGGCGATATCCGCCCCTGGCCCGGTCGCGGCATCTGTCGCCGCATCCGCGGCGGCCTCGCCCTGCGTGCCCTCCGGCACATCGCCCTGCGCAGGCAACGCCGTCGCGGCGGCCCGGGGCTCCACCCGGGTTTCCTGCACGAACAGTCGCTCGGGCGCGCGGCTGACGATCAGCGCAACCCGCACCGTCGCGTCCCCCCCGCCCTTCTCCGCCAGCAGATAGTGGAACTCGCCCAGATCGACATGCATCCCCGGTTCGGGCAGCAGATCGAGCGCGTGGCGGAAATCGAACCCGCCGCAGGCCTGCGTCGAACAGTCGAAGACCGGGGCAAACCCCTCGGCGACAAGCCCGTCGCGCAGCCGCGCGAACAGCGCAAAGGCCCCGGCGCCGTCGCCCGCCACCTGCCAGGCCCGCTGCCGCACGCGGCCCTCGGCCTGCAGGCTGGCGGCCTCGGCTCCGGTCCGCGGCCCCGAAGGCAGCAGCACCCGCGCCTCGGCGGCCACCTGTTCCGCCGCCAGCCGCGCGCCCTCGGGCAGATCGAGCGCGCGGGCCGTCCCACCCGCCAGCGCCCCCGCCGCCCAGACCGCGACGGCAAGGCCGGACCAGCCGGGTATCCGCCGCCGCTCAGCCATCCGTCCCGCCCTCGTCCCGCGCCTGCCGGTAGTGGTAGCCGCCAGCGACCTCCATGCCCAGCGCGGCATAAAGCGCCCGCGCCGGCCCGTTGGCGCGCGTGACCGCCAGGTTCAGCCGCTCTGCGCCCAGACCGGCGGCCCAGTTGGCCGCCTCGCGCATCAGGGCGCGGCCGCATCCCTTGCGCCGCGCGGCCGCGCTCACGACCAGCGCGTGCAGCATCGCCGTCCCCTCGTGCAGCGCGACAAAGGCGGCCCCGGCGGGCCGGTCGCGCGTGCGCCCCAGAACTGCGGCTTTCGGCCCCGCCACCCGATCCATCACGGCCAGCCGTTCGGGGCCGATCCCGTCTTCGGCCCAGATCTCCTGCATCACTGCCAGGGGAGGCCAATGTGGAAAGGCCGCAAGAAACGGGTTCTCGCCCGTCAGCCGCGCCACCGGCGCCTGCCAGATCTCGACCGGGTCGACCACCCCGTAGCCCCGTGCCGCCAGCGCCGCATCCAGCGCCTCTTCCCCTGGCCGCAGCATGAACAGCGGCACCTGCCCCAGCGCCCGCATTGCCGCCTCGGCCTCGGGAAGGTCGCCCGCGTCCCAGCCATCCCCGGCCGTCGCCGCCGACACCCGCTTGCCGCCGCCCCGCCCCTCGCGGATCGTCCAGGGCCCGGCGCGGTGAAACCCCGCCGCGGGCCAGGTCGCGTCCAGCAGGCCGGTGACGTCCCTCATGCCGGATCGCGCGGGAACAGCGCCGCCAGCCGCAGCATCGCCGCATCGAGCCGCGCCTGATCGGTGCCCCGCACCACCAGGTTCGACCCATAGGCCCCGTTCTGCACGAAGGGGTAAGAGCCGAAACTCAGGTCCTCGAACTCGGCCGCCAGCGCCGCCAGCGGCTCGGCGATCACGCCCTCGCCCCGGTCCACCCGCAGCGTCTGCGACAACAGCGGCTGCCCCCCCGTCAGGCGCGGCAGCAGCGAGGCCACCATCGCCTCGAAGATCTTCGGCACCCCCGCCATCACATGCACATTGCCCAGCGAGAACCCCGGCGCAGCCGAGATCGGGTTGTCGATCAGGACCGCGCCCGGCGGCACCCGCGCCATCCGCTGCCGCGCCGCGTTGAACTCGACCCCCGCCCGCGCGTAATGCGCGGCCAGGATGACGCGCGCATCCTCGCGCACCGCCAGCGGCAGGCCAAAGGCCGCGGCGATCGCGTCGGCGGTGATGTCGTCATGCGTCGGCCCGATCCCGCCGCTGGTGAACACGTGGTCATGGGCCGCGCGCAGGGCATTCACCGCCCCGACGATCGCCGCGTGCCGGTCGGCCACCACCCGCACCTCGCACAGGTCGATCCCGATCCGGCCCAGCTCGCCCGCAAGAAAGAACATGTTCGAATCCCGGGTGCGGCCCGACAGGATTTCGTCGCCGATGATCAGGATTGCCGCTGTGGGGTTCGCCATCTTCACACTTCCCAAGGCATTTCTTCCCTGTCTATAGGCCGCGACCCCGGTGCCGGAAAGCCCGCAGGTCTGGCCTTTGCCGCTTTTGTCGCCTATCTAGACATCCGAACCTTGGGAGCCCACGGACTTGGACGAAACCCGCGGCCGTCTGACGAAGGACGGCATCCGCATTCACGAAAGCGCCGATTTCGCCGGCATGCGTGCCGCCGGCCTGGCCGCTGCCGGCATCCTCGACGAGGTTGCCGCCCTCGTCGCCCCCGGCGTCGCGACCGAGGCGCTCGACGATTTCATCCGCGCCCGCGTCGACGAGATCGGGGCCGTCTCGGCCACCATCGGCTACCGCGGCTACCAGCACGCCTCCTGCATCAGCGTCAACCATGTGGTCTGCCACGGCATTCCGGGGCCCAAGAAGCTGCAGGACGGCGACATCCTGAACATCGACGTGACCGTCATCCTCGACGGCTGGTACGGCGACACCAGCCGCATGTACGTGGCGGGCGAGCTGTCGCGCAAGGCCGAGCGGCTGGTTCAGGTCACCCATGACGCACTGATGAAGGGGATCGAGGCCGTCCGCCCCGGCAAGACCTTCGGCGACATCGGCCATGCCATCCAGTCCTATGTCGAGGCGCACCGGATGAGCGTGGTGCGCGATTTCTGCGGCCATGGCCTCGGCCGGGTCTTCCACGCCCCGCCGAACGTGCTGCACTACGGCCGCCCCGGATCGGGCCCCGTGCTGGAAGAGGGCATGTTCTTCACCATCGAACCCATGGTGAACCTCGGCCGTCCCGAAACCCGCGTGTTGGCAGATGACTGGACCGCAATCACCCGCGACAAGACGCTTTCGGCGCAGTTCGAACACTCCGTCGGCGTCACCGCAACAGGGGCCGAAATCTTTACCGCCTCTCCTGGCGGGCTA
>JBJOQI010000315.1:0-3745 GCA_046050045.1 Pseudomonadota bacterium
GCCCGGCCAGTCGCTAAGCCTGTCCACCACCGACATGCGCGCCAGCGCCACCATCGCCCCCGACCTGACGCTCGCCTGGGACCACGGCACCCTGATCGCGACCGGCGGGCGCATCACCTCCGACCTCGGCTGGCAGGCGGGCTTTGCCGAGGCGCGGCTCGCCACACGGGCAGGCCCCGTCCCCCTCAGCCACGACATCGGGGCCGAGGTTCTGGGCCTGAACGCCCCCGCGCTCTCGGCCAGTCCCGGGACCTTCCGGCTCGACGCCACCGTCACGCTCGACCGCCCGGTCGACCGCAGCTCGGGCACGCCCCGCATCACCGCCATCGCGCTGCGCCAGGCCCGCCTCGCCTTCGGCCTGCCCGCCCTCGCCGCCACGGGCGAGCTGACCGTCTCGCCCGAGGGCTACCCCGAGGGCCGGCTCGACCTGACCGCCACCCGCTGGCGCGAGGTGCTGCCCGCCCTCGCCGCGCTCGGCCTGATCCGGGCCGAACTGCTGCCCACCTGGGACACCATGCTCGGCAAGCTGGCCGAGACCTCGCCCGACCCGGAAGTCGTGACCCTGCCCCTCACCTATCGCGCTGGCCGCATCAGCCTCGGCCCCCTGCCGCTCGGGCCAGCGCCGAGGCTGCCGGGGTATTGAGGGGGGGTAAGGGGCTGCAAGCCGGGCACAGGCTTCACTTCCCTTGTGTTGTGTATGTGGGGCCAGAGCCGTTCCGGGTCAGCCTGCCCCCCACGCTTCCGTCGCCCGTGGGAACCACGGGCAGCGCCCGACCCGCCCCCACGGGGCGCGGGCGCTTCGCACCCACCCCTCGTGCCGGGCGCTGCCCCTATCTCGGCTCGTCCGACGGAACCAATCCCTGCCGGACAGGCCACCCCCCTACCGGCAATAGCTTCCCTGGCTCCGCGCGGTGTCGAAGTGGAAGTGGTCCTGGTGGAACCGGTTCGCGCCCGGTCCCAGAACCGTGCCGAAGCTGTTGCAGGCCAGATAGTGCATCGCCGCCAGGATCTCGCCCTGCTTGCCGCGGCCCCAGTCGCGCAGCACGGTCAGCACCTCGCCGTCCTTCAGCACGAAGCCGGTGATGTCCAGCGCCTTGCCCTTGCCGTGTTCGCTGACCTGCTGGCCACGCTGGTTGTTGCGCGGGCGGCAGGCGTAGCTGCCCGCGATCAGCATCTGGTCCACCCCGCCGCCGCGCCGCCCGACCGCGGGCTTCAGCCCGTCGGTCACCCATGCCCTGAGCGACAGCGCCGTGCGGCAGTCGATCTTGGCGGGCACCGACAGCGCCACCCCGTCGATCTCGGTCACCTCGACCCCGTCGGCCAGCCCGCAGCCCTTCATCGTCGCGGCGATCGGCGGGATCGTCCGCCCCCGGATCGCCGGATCGCCGCAGACCGAGCCCTTGCGGCCCAGCACTGTAGTCTTGCCCGGGTTCGGCGCGACAAAGGCCACTGTCTCGACCGTCGCGCCATCGACCCGGCCGTCGGCGTTCAGGTCCGGCCGCGACGGCGGGCGCGGCACCACGTCAAGCGGCGGCAGGCTCATCGCCAGCAGGGCACGCTTGGGGCGCAGCGGATCGGCGGCCACCGGGTCACCCTCCTGCACCGGTCGCGGCAGGGGCCGCAGCCGCGACGAGGGCACCATGGCCACCGCCACCGCCGGGCGGGCCAGCCCGGCCCAGCCCTCGACATCCGGCCGCGGCAGCGGCCGCACCGGAAGGATCATCATCGACCCGCTCATCGAGGACACGGCCTGCACCGTCTCGCCCTTCGGGTTCACCAGCGGCCGCGGCGAGGACGCAGGCGCCTCGGCCAGCGCCGGCAGGGCAGCCGCCAGCACCAGCGCAAGGGCCGCAAGCCGCCTCATGCGCCTGCCGCCTTGGCACCCCGGCCAAAGTCCGGCGCGGCGGTATCCTGCCCCGCCTCGATGATCCCGCGGCGGATCGCGCGGGTCCGGGTGAAGTAGTCGAACAGGTGCTGCCCGTCGCCCAGCCGGATCGCCCGTTGCAGCGCGAACAGCTCTTCGGTGAACCGCCCGAGGATCTCGAGCGTCGCATCCTTGTTGGTCAGGAAGACATCTCGCCACATCGTCGGGTCGCTCGCCGCAATCCGCGTGAAGTCGCGGAAGCCTGACGCAGAATAGCGGATGACCTCGCTTTCTGTCACGCGTGCAAGATCGTCGGCCACGCCGACCATGGTATAGGCGATCAGGTGCGGGGTATGCGACACCACCGCCAGCACCAGGTCATGGTGCGCGGCGTCCATCTCGTCGACATGCGCCCCCATCGCCTCCAGCGTCGCGCGCAGCTTCGCAACCGCCCCCATGTCGGCCTGCGCCAGTGGCGTCAGCAGCCACCAGCGGTTTTCGAACAGCGTGGCAAAGCCCGACCGCGGCCCGGAATATTCCGTCCCCGCCAGCGGGTGCCCCGGCACGAAATGGATGCCCGCCGGCATCTGCGGCGCCACCGCCTCGATCACCGCCTGCTTGACCGAGCCCACGTCCGTCACCGTGGCACCCGGCTTCAGGTGCGGCCCGATCTCGGCCGCGATCTCGCCCATAGCGCCCACGGGCACCGCCAGCACCACAAGGTCGGCGTCCCGCACCGCCTCGGCTGCCGTCGGATGCACGCTGTCGCAGAACCCGATCTCCAGCGCCGCGGCCCGCGTGGCCCCGGTCTTGGCATGGCCCGCGATGTGCCCCGCAAGCCCCTGCGCCTTCATCGCATGGCCCATCGACGAGGCGATCAGCCCCAGTCCGATCAGCGCCACGCGGTCGTACATCCGCGCCATCAGATCAGCCCCTTGAACTGGCCGATGGCATGGGCGACCCGGCGGCAGGACGCCTCGTCCCCCACGGTGATGCGCAGGCAGTTGGGCAGGCCATAGCCCGTCACCCGCCGCACGATCAGCCCGCGCTCCTGCAGGAAGGCATCGCAGGCCTCGGCCTCGGCCGCATCGGCAAAGCGCGCCAGGATGAAGTTCGCGGTCGAGGTGTCGGACGGCACGCCCTTTTCGGCCAGCGACTTCGCCAGCCAGGCCCGCATCCGGGTGTTCTCCTCGCGGCACTCGTCCACGTGATCCTGATCGCGCACCGCGGCCTCGGCGGCCTCGAGCTGCGCCGACGACAGGTTGAACGGCCCGCGGATCCGGTTCAGCACGTCGATGATCGGCTTCGGCCCATAGCCCCAGCCGATGCGCAGCCCGCCAAGCCCGTAGATCTTGGAAAACGTCCGCGTCATCACGACATTCGGGCGCTCCGTCGCCAGCCGCGCGCCGCCGTCATAGCCGCCCACGTATTCCGCATAGGCCCCGTCGATCACCAGAATGGCCTGCGGCGGCAGCCCCGCCGCCAGCCGCTCCAGCTCGGCCTCGCCGACCATCGTTCCGGTCGGGTTGTTGGGGTTCGCCACAAAGACCAGCCGCGTCTTCGGCCCGCAGGCCGCAAGGATCGCGTCCACGTCCGTCGTGCGCTCGCGCTCGGGCACCGCAACCGGCGTCGCCCCGGCAGCCAGCGCCGAGATGCGGTACATCAGGAACCCGTGCTCGGTGAACACCACCTCGGTCCTGGGGCCCGCATAGGCCTGACAGAGGAAGTGGATGATCTCGTCCGACCCCGCCCCGCAGATGATCCGCGCCGGGTCAAGGCCGTGGACCTCGCCGATCGCCTGCCGCAGGGCCGCGTGGTCGGTGTTGGGATAGCGGTGCAGCTTGTGGACCGCGCGCGAGAACGCCTCCTTGACCTTGTCCG